>CBFGQN010000336.1:0-5137 GCA_965650895.1 uncultured Ignavibacteria bacterium
GTTCAGTCCGACCGATTCGATGGAGAGGTCGATGGTATAATCGAAGGAGGCGTCCGTTTCGCTGGCCAGGTCGAGATCGATGTCGAAGACGGATCGTGTTCTGTCGAACGGAGTTGCCTCATTACCGTAGAGCGTGTAGCCGTCGCTTCCGAAGTGAAGCCCGAGCCCGGCACGGGCTTTGCCGGGGGAGGGAAGCTCGCCGGCGATCTGATATTCAAGGCGACCGTCGAAGAGCAGACTGGTCGCCTCGGCTCCGTCGACATGTCCGGCGGTCGAGCCGATGTCGAGCAGTCCCCGTCCGTTCCATCTGTCGACGGCGTATTCAAGGCCGATCCGTCCGCGCGGCGAGATATAGGTTCCGATGCTCCCCTCGACGTTGACGACAAGCGGATTGTCGAACTCGCCGTAGACCGGCAATCTTCCCCCGTCGCCGTGAAGGTTGGTGATCCGCTCACCGAAGATGAGCGTGTCGCCCGAAGGGAGGGAATAGAGAATGGTGTCGAAGACCTCCCCTTTGCGTGCGGGGGGGAGGACGATCGGTGTCTCTCCGGTGATAACCACCTCTTCCGGAAGTTCCAGTCCTCCCGCCTCTCCACCGGTCCCCTGAGCTGCGGCTCCGGCGGTCCCCAGAATCATCGCCGCAAGGAATGTCAGAGGATGTCTGTAGTTCACTGTGAATATAGTCTGTCGTCTCATTGGTAAAAATCCGGATTCATCACGTCCTGCTGTCGATTCCTATCGTCTCCGTTTCAACCGGGCGATACGTTCTTCGGCTTCCTGTCGCAGATCTTCATCTTCCGTCGTATCGGCAAGTTGCTGGTATGTGGTGATTGCCTCATCCACACTCGTCAGCTCTTCGTACAGCTCGCCCAGTTCCATCAGGCCCGGCTCGGTGTATTCCGGATAATCGGTGAACTCTTCGGTCAGACGCCGAAGGTCGGCCAGGGCTCCGGAGAGGTCGTTGACGTTCCGGAGAATCCTTCCGCGCAACAGCAACGCCTCGGCTGCGGTGTAGTCGCGGCGACGTGATGCGACCGATGCGAGGATCTCCAGTGCCTGATCGGCGCTGTCCTGCCTCCAGTAGATGTCGGCAAGGGAGATACGGCTGCGGTCGACAAAAAGATCGGTTGCATCTTCGGCACGGGCCGAATCGATCACCAGACGGAACTGCCTGATCGCCATGGCCGTGTCTCCCAGTCGCAGACCGGCCTCCCCGGCGCCGTAGCGGGCCTGGTTCATACGGTCGGATTCGCCGAAACGCTCGGTGAACAGAAGGAAATCACGACGTGCTCCCTCGTAATCTTCCTGATACATGCGAAGCTCCGCCATTGCGATCAGTGAGAGAAGGGCGGCGTCACTCGAGCCGTAGGTGTTGACGATCCGTTGATAGGTGGAGACGGCCCCGGCCAGATTTCCCGAATACTCTTCGCCCTTGCCGATCTGATACCAGGCGTCGGCCACAAGCGGACTCTCCGGGTAATCGGCGATCAGCTTCCGGAAGAGCGTGTCGGCCTTATCGTACTCTCCGTTGTCGAACCAGATCATCCCCTTCTTGAAGGTGAGAGAGTCGGCCGGAAGACGGTTCGGATTCTTTGTGATGAAATCGTCGATGTAGGCCACCGCCTCCCCTCCGCGACCCATGGAGACCAGAGCAAAGCGGAGCCCTTCGATCGCCTCCGGCACCACCGTGCTGTTCGGGTACTGATCCAGAACCATGCGATACCAGCCGAGGGCGGTCTCGTATTCTCCCAGATTGTACCAGGCATCCCCCAGCGTGAAGAAGGCATTCGGTCGGTACTCGCTTTCGGGATATTCGCGCAGGAAACGTTCCAGTTCGATAATTGCCGAGGAATCGTTTCCTCCCCGGAACCAGGTGGCCCCGACGGCATAGGCGTAGTCGTCCACCCGGCCCGATTTCGGAAAGCGTTTCACCAGATCGCTGTAGGTGGCCACTGCACGCGGGATATCTCCCATCTCCACAAACGCCTCGGCCAGTCGTACCCGCGCCTCCTCGGCCCGTTTTCCGGTCCCTCCCCGTCCGCCGACCGATTCGTAGACGGCAATGGCCTTGTCGTACTGCCGCAGGAAGCGGTAGGCATCCGCCATGCGGATGGTTGCCTCCACGGCGTTGTCGTTATCGGGATAGGCGTCGATGAATGTCTGGAAGGAGCGGATCGATTCCTTGAATTTCTTCTGTCTGAATTCCGACCAGGCGACACCGTACATCGCCTCGCCCCGGTAACGGGATTTCGGCCACCGTTCCACGACCTCGGCATAAAATCGTTCCGCTTCGTCGATCGTTCCGTCCTGATAGAGCGACTCGGCCAGCCAGAAGGTTGCCTCGTCGATGTTCTCTCCTTCCGGATAGTTCGCAACGTACGTCCGCAGACGGTCGATGGCGCTGTTGAAGCGTCCGATGTAGTAGAGCATCACCCCTTCGCGGTAGAGGGCATGGCTGACCAGCGGATCGGTACTGTCGCCGAGCTTCCTGACGCGCGAGAAGGAGTACTGTGCGTTATCGAACTGACGCAGGGCGGCGTAGGCTTCTCCCAACAGATGGAACGCCTCCACCCGGACATCACTCTCGGGAAACTGCCGGGCGGTGATCATCAGATAGCGCCGGGCCGAATCGTAGTTCCCGCGACGGTAGTGAATTCGTCCCAGCACGTTGTAGGCATTATCGCTGAACGACTCGTAGGGGAGCCGCCAGACAAGTTCATGCAGAGCGGCCAGGGCCGAAGTCGTGTCGCGTCGTGTGACGTGGATTGCGCCGATCTGATAGAGTGCGGCGGCCGCCAGCGAATCGTTCCCTTTGGTCAGTGTCTGGAATGTTGTGATCGCCATGTCGTAGCGTCTTGCCTGCAGTTCGGACCAGCCCAGACCGTAGCGGACCGAGCGGATCCGTTCGCTTCGGGGGAAGGAACGGAGAAATTCCGTGTAGAGATCAATCGCTCTGTCGTGCCGGTTAAGGGCGGCATTCGATTCGGCTTCGTAGAAGAGAAGTTCTTCCCGCTGACGATCGGTGCGGGGAGTCAGACTGGAGAACAGGGTCAACGCCGACTCGTGATATCCCTCACGCGCCTGGTTGACGCCGAGTCGCAACTGTGCGTCGAGTGCAAGGTCGCTCCCGGGATACTCCTCGACCAGACGACGATAGAGTTCCGATGCCCTGCCGTACTCTCCCCGTCCCTCCTTGATCCAGGCCGAGAGGTAGAGGGCGTCGTCGGTGAACTCGTGTGGGTTATCCTCCAGCGAACGGTCGGCCAGTTGCTCGGCCAGGTCCAGGCTATCCTCCTCGGCCGCCATGCGGGCAAGCCAGTAGTAGGCTTCATCTTCCCTGTCGTCTTTTTGCCGGACGATTTCCCGGAAGGCGTTCCTCGCCTCTTCTCTGTTCTCCTCCCGCCACGCGGCCACCCCCCGGCGGTACATGACTTCCCCGGCCCGCGGGTCGTTCGGATAGAGAAGAAGGAATCTTCGTGCGGCGTCGAGTGCCGGATAGTTCCGGTCGACCTCGGCGTTCGCTTCGGTCAGCAGAAAAAGCGGAGAGGAGAAATCTTCGCCGGGAGATGCGGAGTCGATCAGGCTGTTCAGCCGTTCGATGGCAAGCAGATATTCGCCCCGGTCGACAAGCAGCGCCGCCTCCTGCGTCCCCTCCTGCAACGATCGGTTCCGTTCGGTACGGGGCTGGGCTGCAAGGCAGAGCGGCAGCAGAAAAAGCGCAAGAAAACAGAATCCTCTTTTTTTCTTTCCCACAGAGAGCGTCTTGATAACTATCGGATGTTTGTGTGCTGAAGATCGAACAACGTATCGGTCCCAAAGATACGAAACCCCGCCCCTCTCCCGGCTTTCGGCAGCCGACGATCTTTCATGGAAATGCAACAAGGGGTTGAAGCGGGGGGTGTTCATGTGTAGATTTGGGGAGTCGGGAGAGTTGAATAGTTGGTGGTTTGATAGTTGAATAGTTGAAAGTCAGGAGTTGAGGGTCGGGAGTCATGGTAGCCGCCGGATTCAGCCGACGTCGGGCGGCCCGGAGGGAGCGATGCATCCTGTGCTGAGCCAAAGTATGGAGAGGGTAGAGGTTGAGAGTCAAGAGTCGGGAGAGTTTGATGGTGCAGGGGTTGAGTAGTTGGATGGTTGCGTCGGGTAGCCGCCGGATTTATTCCGGCGTCGGGAGACCCGGAGGGGACTAGGTTTCCCCTGATTACCCGAAGCGTAGAGAGGGCAGGGGTCAAGAGTCGGGGAGTTGCATAGTGCAGTAGTTGAATCGTTGGATGGTTGCGTGGGGTAGCCGCCGGATTTATTCCGGCGTCGGGAGACCCGGAGAATAACGAGCCGTTTCGAGTCGCCCCGAAGCGCAGAGCTCACAGGCCGGGAGTCCGGAGGAGTGCAATGGTTGGAAGTTCCGGGCTTCCTGAATTTCCTCGAAGCGTATAACATATATTATAGCATCGGAAAACGTATTCGCCGATCATTCTTTAACCCGTTCCGATCAATCATGAAACACGACAACAACTACCTGACCACCGTGATTCATCCTCTTTGTCTTTGTTTCCTTCTTCTGTTCGTTGCCTGTGCGGGGGGAAGAGAGACCGGCAGGGAGGGGGAGAAAGGCGAGTTCCCCACGTTTGTGCCGAACGCCAGCAAGCCGGAGTACGACGAGGCCGAACTCCGTTCCCATATCCGCTATCCGGAAAAGGCGGTCCGTGAGGATCTGGAAGGAACGATCCGCGTTAAAGCCTATATTGACAAGGATGGGGTAGTTGGGGATGTGACCGTTATCTCCCGCAGCGGAATCGATTCCGATATCCTCGACAAAGCGGTTATCGAAGCTGTCCGCAAAACCCGTTTCACACCGGCGGAACAGAACGGTTATCCGGTTCCCATGACGATGTCGTTCACGGTCAGAGTTGATGCCGACGATTAGATCTGTGAGTTCTGCCGGTGAATCGGAACCGATACGTCAAACGGCTGCAAAGAGAACGACAGGACAGCAACAGTATTCCGTCGTGAGTTTTTTCAGATGATCCGGAGTGACAACAATGAAACATGGACCCGCCTTCGTATTTCTCCCTTCCTTCTTTCTCCTGCTGTTCGGTACCGCCGTTGCCGCCGCACAGGTGATCGACGAAAACGGAGA
>CBFGQN010000337.1:0-5134 GCA_965650895.1 uncultured Ignavibacteria bacterium
TAAGTTGTATTGAACAGCCCCCGAAAGGGGAGCGCAAAGAAGAGAAAGCGGAGGGGAGAGGCCGATGGCGGATGGGGAAAGTCGAATCCAACCGAGAGATTCAACCAACAGGTATAACTTTTCGCAGCAACGGGCGCGTCGGTAATATTGGTCCGTTCCGGGCGCAGCCGCACTCGTTTCAAGTCCGCCGTGTCGTCGGTCAGTGATGTCCGGTGCCTCTGATTCCTTCTGCTCTCTCCATGTGCAATCCCTGCAAGCGTTTCCACGCTTCAACCCTTCGAGGAGGTAAAATCCGTAAAAAAAAAGAGGTCAAGCAATTCCGCGTCGCTCCATACCGTTACCGACCGCTGCTTCCTTCCGGACCTGACGGAGTTGAGTAAGGTATAGTCGCGCGGTACTTGACCTCTTAACCTTCGAGTGTATGTGCTTTTCAAGATAGTGCGCATAATGTGCGCGAGTGAAAGACAAAGATAGCAAACGGGGAGGAGGCACGGCAACGGGGAAAGGGGTTGGTTACAGAAGATCACGTGGAGGAGGACGAGGGGTGCGAGGGGGGGCTTTTGAGGGTCGGGAATTCGTCAGAACGTGAATTCCTGGCGCAGATCGCGCAGCATTGAGGGTGTGAAGCCGATACTGAGGAAAATTCCGCTCCCCTGCGTGTTCGTCTGTTGCCACCGAATGCTCATCTCCCAGTCGTGCAGGTCCTTTTCCAGCGTAATCGAGGGGATGTTGAAGCGCCCTTCGATCAGATCGTACGAGCCGCTGGTGGTAATTGTCGTCGTCGGGGTCAGGGCGAAGAAGAACGTGGGACCGATGTTGAATGATTTCCGGATCTCTCCGTCGGCCTGCGGGGAAATCGTGTAGGTTCCGCCCAGATCGATATTCCATTTCATCCGGTAGGTGTTGTTCCCCCGCACGCGCGACCCGTAGAATTCGTCGCGATCGAACGTATATCCCCGTTCCACAAATCTCTCCCGCCGTGCCTCGACCGAATCCCCCCGTCTGGTCAGGAACCGCTCGTCGTTGAATCCCTCGTTGCTGAATGACGTGCTGAAGGTGAGGCTTGCAGTGGTGACGCGGACCCAGGGGAAGGCATACCGACTCGATATTCTTGCTCCGGTCGAATCCTGCCGGTATGGATCGAACGTCGCGTTTGCGCTGAACGATCCGACCTTGCCGAGATTTGTGCTTGCAAAGGCGGTGATCGTCGAGAAGGGGAAGAGCGTGTCGGCGAAGTTGTAGGAGCCTCGCAGGTTCAGATTCAGCAATGTGATTTTCCGGTCGTCGAGCGTATCCCCCTGATCGATCTTCGCCTCGAACGAGTTGTCCAGGCTCCACCGCAGACTGCGGGATTCTCCGGCCGTCGGAAAGGGGGCCGTCCCCCGGTCGGCCTCGAAGATCGAATAGGGCTCCACTCTGTTGGTCAGCGGATTGAAGAACTGGTCGAAGTAGCCGTAGGAGGGGTCGCTGAAGTCGGGGGAAAGCGAAAAGCCGATCTCCGGCTCCATCCGGTGCCGGATGGCGTTGAGGCCGAAGATGCGGGGCTGCACGATGGCGTAGAGCGTTGTGCGGGCCGTCGCCCCGACGCTCCACCAGAAGGGCGTGTAGAATCCGTTGATGTAGTTCGTGTCGATCCCACCGGAGGCGTTGGCCTGCTTGACGATCCGGCGGAAGAAGATCGAGGAGTTTGTTCCGATTGTCGGACTGATCGTGAAATATCCGAGTTTCGGTCGCAGGCTGAAGCTCGGTGCCAGGTTGATCCCCTGCTGCGTCGTCACGGTGCGGAAGCCTCCCCCCGCCACAGTATCACGGCGGACAAACTGCCTGGTGTAGCGGGGTTGCAGTCCGAAGGAGAGAGTGCTCAGGAACTCCGGTCCCGACCGGGCAAAGGGTGTCCATGGTTGCGGGTTGACTGCGGCGACATATCGCTCAGGGTTGATCTCCCGCGTGACGATATCCTGTGTCCGTGAATAATCCAGCGAGTAGGGGAGCCGGATCCCGAACGGGGCGGCCACCGAAGTGAAGGTGAAGTTCGATTCGATGTTCTGCGTGGTGATGTCCTCCGGCTGCGCGGCCAGCTCCAGTTCGTTGGTCGTCTTCCGAAAGGCGTCCTGTGTGGCGTATTCAAGTCTGCCCGAAAACCGTGTCTCCTTGAGAAACTTCTGCTGATGACCGTACTCGGCCGTCCAGCTTGTCTCGAACGGGTCCTCCACTCCATTCCGGCTTCGTCCGTAGGTAAGCGAAAGATCGCTCTGCTCAATCCGCAGCGCGCGCGAACGGAAGCGGGTCCGGTTGTCGAGGTTGAAAAATCCTTTCGTCGTGATATCGGTTGTCAGGCGCGTGTCCAGATAGTCGTTGATCGCCCAGAAATATCCGAGACCGTTGATCTCCACCCCCCGGATGGTGGACTGACGGAAGGAAGGGATGATGATACCCGAATGCCGTCCGCCGCCGAGAGCAAAGAAGACGCTGACCGGAAGGGCGATCACCGGCACATCCTTGATGTAAAGCAGGAGTTTGTCGGCATAGATCTTGTCGTCGGTCACCAGCTTTGCCTTCGAGGCTTTGAAATAGAAGTGAGGGTGGGGGGCGTCGCAGGTGGTGAACTGGAGGTTCTCGCCGAAGATCGTGTTCTCCGACACCCGCTTGAACCGGTCGACATGGATAAAGGCATCCTCGATCGCGATCTCCGCCGCCGAACTTACCCCACGCCCGGTCTCGAAATTATATTTCATCGTCAGTGCCGACAGTTCCTCGCCGCTGTAGTTCAGCAGAGGAACGCCGACGTACTTGCCGTTGACCGAATCGTACCGGGCTTCGGCGTAGACCTCCTTCGTCTGCAGATCGAACTCGATATAGGCCGCCTGAAGTTTGTCCTCCCCCTGCGTCACCACGGCGTTCTGATAGAGATAGGCCTTCTTCCCGTCAATCGAAAGGATAACGCTGTCGGCGCTGTAGGAGACCGTCTCCTGAAGTCCGGACTCACCGGCGGTCACGCTGAGCGAATCGACGCCGACGGTGTCGACCCCGACCGAATCGATATCGACCGTGTCGATCCCGGTCGGTTCCTGGGCCGCAAGAGAAGGGGAGAGAAGAAGCATCATGAGAAGAAAGGCGAAAAGCAAACCGGGCATTCCGATGCCGGGACGTTCCGACCGGGAAGAGAGGGGAGAGCAGCAGAGAAGGACACGGCGATAACGATCGGATCGGCGTGAGTGATGATCGGGCATTCTCTCCGGCATGTTCTCCCTGACAGGTCTCATATCCTGGTGACGCAAACCTTTTCAACCCCTTTACAGAACTTCCCGGTCCATGCCGCCGGGAACATCGATGGCCAGCCGCTCATCGCCCGGAATCTCACCTTTGACCTTGTCGAACGTTACGGACATCGTCATCTCCCGCTCGTTCACTTCCAGCCGGGCCTCTTCCGGAAACTTCCGGCTTCCGACTTTATGGAAGAACTTGTCGTAGGTCACCCGCAGGTCGGTCCGCTCCTTTCCCCCCACCATCCGTGTCTGCTTGTACTCCAGAATGACCAGGTTGTCCGGATCGACCGTAAAGGACTCGGTCATGGTTTTCTGCCGGACAATGTAGGTGATCTTCCCGTTCATCTGCTCGACCTCCACGTTCCCTTCTTCCATCTCCTCCTTCGTCGGGATGTGGGGGACTTCGCACCGCATCAGCGAGATGATCTCCTGATAATTCAATTTCAGCGTCGAGGCTTTCTCCAGCGTCGCGCGATCCGGCTTCCCTTCGTAGGCGACGCCGTCCTGGAAGTTGAGGAAGGTAAAATGTTCGGGCGTTGCGGCAAGAGCGCCGACGGCGATACCGAAGGGACCGTTCATCACGATCTTCAGCGAGTCGTATTCCTTTACCGCCGCCTCGTACCAGATCGTCACCGGAGCCACGGATATTTTCATTGTCCCCTTCAGCGTCAGATCGTCGGTGGAGTGATAGCTCTTCTCGATCTTTGAAAGGATGGCGGCGGCATCGTGGACGACTCCTTTCGATCCGCCGCACGAAGCGGTTCCGATTGCCGTTGCTGCGGCCAGAAGCAGAAGAATCAGTTGTCTGTTCATAGTTTGTCGAGTAAGTCGTTCAGTTTCCGGTGAAGGCGTTCGGTCCGCTGCGATGTCCCGTTATCGAGTCTCAATCCCTCCTCCCAGGCTTTCCGCGCCTCCTCACGTTCTCCGAGGGCAAACATCGCATCCCCCAGAAGTTCAAATCGTTCGGCAGTCGCCCCACCGGCGTCGACGGCTTTGCGAAGATACGACGCCGCCGACCGATAGTCGCTCTGCCGGTAGTCGAGAAGTCCGCGCGTGGTCAGAAACCGTTCGTTCTCAGGTTCCATTTCCAGTGCCCGGTCGATCAGCGCAGTCCCCTTCTCCATGTGGATTTTCGCATCGGCCAGCAACCGCGCATAGTCGTTGAGAAGTTCCGGATCGTACGGGGCGGCCTCCACCGCCCGTTCGTAGGCACCGACCCCCTGCGGGATATGCCCGGTTGCGACATAATCTTCCGCAAGAACTTTCCAGGCCTCCTCCAGCGTCGGGTCGACCCCGACGGCCCGGTCGAGCAACGTTCGCCCGCTGTCCCGGGAGCCGGTCTTCAGCAGCGCACAGCCGAGTTCAAACAACACTTCAGGATATTCTTCGTAACGCCCGGCTCCCTCTCCCATCACTGAAAGCATTCGTTCCTGTTCGTTCTTCCTGCGATAGAGTTCGGCCGCTTCGATCCATTCGAATGCCTGAAGGTTGCCCGATATCGAGATCCGTTTCAGGAGCGAATCGGCGATTTCCTCTTCACCCCCCCTCAGCGCCACCATGCCGCTCAGGTAGCGGCAGCGAGTCCCCTCGCATTCGAGGGCCGCCATGCCGACAAGGGCTTTGATGAAACGTTGAATCGGGTCGTTCTCCGGAACGTAGCTCCGCAGTCGAAGGTCGGCAAGTTGCAGTTGGGCCAGAAGGAATTCCTCCCGTTCCGCCGGTTCTTCCAGATAGAGTCCGGCCAGCTCCAGTCCCTTGATCGCACTGTCGTACTCTCCGGCCTCGATCCAGAGGTTGCAGTGCAGATCGTGCAGTTCTCCTTCTCCCGGATTGTGGGCGATCAGCAGGCGGAGCGTTCCGGCCCCCTC
>CBFGQN010000338.1:0-5131 GCA_965650895.1 uncultured Ignavibacteria bacterium
ACCTGGCGCGCGCGCAGGAAGACCAGACCTATCTCGGCTACGCGAAGAATCGGACCGACGCAATCGATGCACTGCAGAAGGAAGAGACGCAACTGGTTGTCGGACTGAATCCGACCCGGTTCGAGCAGGTGGAGAACGTCGCAAATTCCGGCGACGTGATGCCGCAGAAGAGTACGTACTTCTACCCGAAGCCGGCAAGCGGACTGGTAGTGAATCTGCTGGATGATCGTGCTGACTGAACCGTTGAACGGCAGGGTGGGCAGGACTTCGGGAACTTCCCGATCTCCGGCAACCATTCAACAGAGGTAATGCCGCAGAAGGGTACATACTTCTACCCGAAGCCGGCAAGCGGACTGGCGGTGAACCCGCCGGATGATCGTATCGACTGAACCGTTGAACGGCAGGGTGGGCAGGATTTCGGGAACTTCCCGATCTCCCGCAACCATTCAACCACCCCACCATTCAACAAATGAACCACGAATAACCATGTCGCTTGAATCGTTTGTCGCGCTCCGTTTTCTGAAGGCGAAACGTCGTATCGGGCTGATCTCGATTATTTCGTTTATCTCGATCGCCGGTATCACTATCGGCGTGGCCGCCCTGATCGTCGTCCTCTCGGTCTTCAACGGCTTCAACTCGTTCGCCGTCCGCCAGCTCGTCGGGTTCGATCCGCATCTGCGCATCACCCCCGTCGCCTCGACAACATTGAACGGAGACTCCCTGATTGCTCAACTGAATATTTCCGACATGGTTTCCGCCTCCCCCTTCATCGAGGGACGCTCGGCGATCATCCACGAAGGGGCGACGCAGATCGCCGAGATCAGGGGCATCAACCGCGACACCGAAGCCGAGGGCACCCCGGCAACGCTCAACCTGTCGGTCCTTGAACCGGGAGGAGGAACGATTCTGCTCGGTTCGCTTCTGGCAAACGGCCTGAAGGTCGGCATGGGAGAAGAGGTCTCGGTCGTCAGTCGCCGAGGACTCGAGCTTGCCCTGACCCAGGCGGCACAGCCGACAACCGTGCCGTTGCGGGTTGCCGGAACCTTTTCGCTGAATCAGGAGTACGACTCGCACGTCGCCTTCACCGATCTGCAGACCGCACGCGATCTGTTCGACCTTCCTGAAGGAGAGGCCGGGGTCGAGATTCGGCTGCAGAACTATGAAGAGGCGAAGACCGTTGCAGGGGAACTGCAACGGCAACTGGGGACGGCCTATCGGGTAGAGACCTGGCAGGATCTGCATAGTGATCTCTACGGAGCAATGGAGCTGGAACGCTGGGCCGCCTTCGCCATTCTGATGTTCATCATTATCGTTGCCGTCTTCAATGTCCTCGGATCGCTGACGATGACCGTGATCGAAAAGCGGCGGGACATCGGGGTAATGAAGGCGATGGGGGCAGGTGACGGAACGATCCTCAGGATTTTTCTGTATGAAGGGGGACTTGTCGGTGTGATCGGCACGGTTGCCGGATTGATCCTGGGGATCGGACTGACAATGCTGCAATCGGCAAGCGGACTCGTGAAACTTGACACGAACAGTTATCTTCTGCCGGCGGTGCCGGTGGAATTGCACTGGCAGGACGTTCTGCTGGTAACGGTGACCGCGCTGTTGCTGGCCACGCTTGCGGCAATCTATCCGGCCCGGCGGGCAGCCCGAACCTATCCGGCCGATGCGGTACGGTGGGAATAATCTTTCCCCGCAGGCGGACAGACAAAAGACAAGAGGAAGCGAGAAACAGACATCAATCAAGCAAACGCAGAATCGCTATGCGCTATACGGTCGACCACATTGATAATCAGGCGACGCTCATTCTTCACGAAAGCCACCTGAACGCTGAGAACAGTTCCAGTCTCAAGGGAGAGCTGATCGTCCTCTGCCGCTCCGGCATCGACGTCCTCTTCGTCGATCTCGGCGAGGTGATCTACTGCGACTCGTCCGGACTGAGCGCCATGCTGATGGCCCACCGGGAGATGGCGGCCGCCGGCGGATACGCAATCTACTATTCCCTCTCCCCCGAAGTCGCCGGTCTGATCGAACTTGCCAGACTCGACCGGGTTCTCTACATCTACCCGACCAAGGAAGAGGCGCTGAGCGATCTGGAGCAGGCGGATGAGGATGCGGATCTGGAGATGTAGAGAGGGGGGGAATAGTCGGGGGTCTGGGGTCGGGAGTCAAGAGTCGGGAGTCAAGAGTTGACCGGCTGTCTCACTCTTTGTCGACCAACCCGGTCGGTCTCCAGCCCCCGCAACTATCCAACCACCCAACCACAACAACTTCCCCTCTCGACTCTTAACTTTACAACCATTCAACTACAACAACTTCCCCCTCCCGACTCTCGACTCTTGACCCACAACCATTCAACCACAACAACTTCCCCCTCCCGACTCTCGACTCTACAACCATCCAACCACACAACAAAACTCTCGACAACGTCAAAAATCCCCCACCAACCCGACCGACACCTTCCCCTCCTCGAACGTATCCTCCCTTCCGAGCGCAAAGGAGAACCGGGCAACTCCGACCGGCGTGTCGACCTGCAGGCCGACGCCGTAGCCGTAGATGATGTCATCGGTTGCCGGAATACCCAGTCGGGAATCGGCCGGACGGGCGTAGTATCCTCCGTCAAGGAAGACCGAGGCGAAGGAGACCGGCGACAGCAGAACCCGTCCTTCGATCCGTCCCCACGCAATGCGCGAGGCCCGGAACTGTCCGTCGCGATATCCTCGCACGCTGTTGACGCCGCCGAAGCGGATCAGCTCGCTCTCCTCCAGAAAATCTCCGCTGATGTCGGTGAAATCGGCAATGCCGGCCGCCACCAGAGGACCGACGATCTGCACGTAGGTCTCGACATCGGCCTCCACCGTCCGGCGGGCCAGCATCGTTCCGCGTTCTCCCTCCAGACAATTCTCCGGATCGTTGATATTCTTCGATCCGAAAGTATACGAGGCGGCAAGAAAAGCTCCGCTCACCGGATTGATACGATCCGACCGTCTGTCGTACCTCCCCCCGGCCGTTACCGCAAGCGTCCGGCTGTTCAGAAGCTGACGGCCGGAACAGGGACCGTTGATCGTATCGGGAGAGGGAATTACACTGGTGAGGTTCCCCCCGGTAGTCACCACAAGATAGTCGCCGATACTCCATCCGAGATTCAACCGGAACTTCCGCTCCACCCAGGCGGTCAGCGCGGGAGTCTCCCCTTCCTGAATCTGCCGGAATTCCCCCCCCGCCTCCAGCGGGAGACCGAAGATGTAGGGCTGTGCGTAGCCCAGTTCAAGCTGCGAGGTGGTCCGGTCGCTCTTCTCCCAGTGACCGGAAATGCGCTCTCCCCCGCCGAAGAGATTTCTGAGGACGATCCGGACCAGACCGGTAAAGAATCCGTTCTCCTCCAGTTCCGTCGCCGGCTGATAACCGACAACGCCGTCAAACGTGTTCGAGGCTCTCTCCCTGACCCGTATCAGCAGCCCGAAACGGGTGGAATCGATCCGGTAGAGGGAAGGTTCCTCCACATTCTCGAAGAGATTCAGCCGCCTCAGACGCCCCTGCACCTCGGAGACCATCTTCTCGGTGAACAATGTTCCCGGCTTCACCCCCGCAGCCCCCTTGACCAACGCTTCAGACGTTTTTCCGGTCCCGTCAACCAGCACTTCGCTCACCACGATCCGCGGACCGGGCACGACCCTCCCGCTCAATGCAATTCCCTTTTTTTCAGGATCAACCTCGGGAAACCCGAGTCGTATCCGGGCCAGTCCGTAGCCCGACTCGTTGTAGCGGCGAACGACGGCCGCCAGAAGCTCACCGACCAGTGAATCGGAATAAGGCTGACCGACGACAGCCGATGTGATGGCGGAGAGATCGGGAAAGGAGCCGGAACCGGTCGCCGAGTCAGCGGAAACACTGAAGGAAAGGATGCTGTAGCGTCCCCCTTCGGCAATCGTCACCGTATCGTTCCGCAGAGAGAAAGTCGCCTCCCAGAATCCTTCAGAGGCATAACTCTTTTGAAGCAGAAGTTCAACCGAATCGCGCGAGTGCCCGCGCAGTTCGTTCCGGATTCCCGCGCTGGTGAAGTGTCGGTTCCCCTGAAAAACAAGCGTGTCGGCAGTCTGACTGAAGAGAGAAGAAGAAAGAAGAAGGCAGATGCCCGCAAGACAGGCAGAGAACCGGGGAGATGTCCGGAATACCGCAACTCCACACACGAGCGATCACCCCGCCTCGGTAATGTCGATGTTGACCAGTCCGGCCCGACCTGCCGTCCTCTCGGTCAGCTCATCGGAAAACATATCGAGGCGATCATCCCGGATCGAAGCGGTGTAGATCACGACATCGCGAAACTCCTCCTCGAATTCTTCGGTGTGGGTCTCAACCAGCCTGCGAACCTCACTCAGGTCGTCATACGGCGTAAAGACCCGAACTCTCGTCGTCGGCCAGTTGACCACGACCGTCGCCTGCTCCAGCACATCGTTTGTCGCATCGGCGTAGGCGCGGGCCAGTCCTCCGGCCCCCAGCTTCGTCCCGCCGAAGTACCGGGTGACAACCACCAGAACATCGAGCAGATCCCGCTGTTGAATGGAAAAGAGGATGGGCTTTCCGGCTGTTCCCGAAGGTTCTCCGTCGTCCGAGAAACGGTACTCCGCACCGTTCGGCGCAAGCTGGTAGGCAAAGCAGTTGTGGGTGGCATCCCAGAATTCCTTCCGTATCTGGTCGATCACATCGTTGGCCTCATCCTTGCTTCTGACCGGGATCGCCGTAGCGATAAAGCGGGATCCGCGCACTTTGATCTCACTTCTGGTCCTTTCGCCGATGGTCTGTGTCGGTCGGGGTTCGTCCATCTGATCTGATGTTCTCTCTCTTGAATATCGCAATCGTACCTGATGACCGTAACAGAGACTGATAGGTTCCATACCGGTCATTATCGTAACTTCGACTCCATGAAAATAGGCATTACCTGCTACCCGACATACGGAGGGAGTGGAGTTGTAGCAACAGAACTGGGCAAGGAGCTTGCCGCGCGCGGACATCAGGTGCATTTCATTTCGTATGCGCTGCCGTTCAGGCTTGACGGCTTCCGGGAGAATATCTTTTTCCACGAGGTGGAACTCCCGGATTATCCCCTGTTCGAAGTTGATCTCTACTC
>CBFGQN010000339.1:0-5106 GCA_965650895.1 uncultured Ignavibacteria bacterium
AACATTGTTGCCGTGATATCCTCCGATAATGTTCGGTGCCGTCGTCCCCGGCTCGAATCGGAAGACCCGTCCCCGCCCCTCGGTCGGCATCCCGGCAAAGCCCCCTTCGTCGACATGAATCTCGAACGGCTCGTCATCGGTTGTGCCGATAAAATGGGTTCCGGCCGCGGTGCCCGGGTTGCCGCCGGTCAACCAGACCTGCATGGCAACGTTGTAGTCGGTCAGGACCGTTGTCCAGGCATTGACCGGAGAGCCGACCCAGTGCTCGAAGGAATTGTTGTCGGTGTTGAAGATCAGAAGTCCGGCCGGAGGAGTCGGAATTCCGTCACGTTCTGCGGTGGTCAATCGCGGAACCAGCAATCCTGCGGTCGTGGAGTTCAGTTCAAGAATCGCCGCCGGGTTCGGAGCGACCGTTCCGATTCCGACATGTCCGCTCCCGTCGGTTATCGGCTGGGCCGGAAGTCCGGCCGAGCAAAGGAAGAAGATGAGGCAAGCCATCCGAAACGGGGAAGACATCGATAAAAATCCCGGCCGAGTATCCATTGATTCTCTTAATTGATATGGTTGGAGAAGTTGACTTCCAGTAACGACAGGGAAGATAGAGAGGCCCGATTACCGTAGCGGAGAAATGCGATTACGGAAGGAAGGGAACGAAAAAAATACTCCGGGTGGTTTCCCGAACGCACCCGGAGCATCGCATCTGTCGTCGGCAGGCACATCTCGCCGGCACAGCAGTTCCTCGCATATATCCGCCCCGTTTTCTCTTCCCCGGACAATTCCATCTGTCCGCTCAAGAGTCAGAACCCCTCACACAACGGCAACCACTGAAGGGTCGGCCGGATTATAAAGGATCGAGATCATGTCGCCGGGGCGGGGAACCGAGATTTTCGAGACGACCGACTGAGCTTCGATCGTAAATTTTGCCCCCGATTCGGAGACCGCACTCAGCACCAGTTGCACAACAGGATCGAAATTGATCAGGCTTCCGGTATCCTCGATACTGACGACGTGAGCCGTACAGGTTCGACCGTTCACCCGGAGTGCGGCCTGCCGCTCTACCAGATTCAACTGCTGATTTCCGCTCGCAATCGTCTCGTTCATACCGTTTACGAAATCCTTCCCCATAAATGTCCGGGTCAGCCACCCCGTAAATCCCTTGTTCAACGTCTTGTCCGCCTTGTTCAGTCCTTTTTGTGCGTCCGACAGTGAGTACTTCATGTTCGTTCTCCTTTTTGATTGATGTCTGTGCGTTGATGTTCTTCCGACACCATTCAATCTATCGGCGAACGATTACGGTTTTGCGAAAACGGATTGCAGAAAGGAAAGGAACCGGTTACAAAGAACCGGAAGGGCGGAACATAGTCGGAAAAAGGAAAGGGACGACGCGGATGACCAAGCGGCAGACTACCCCGCCGCCTCTCTCCCCCGGAGCGCCAGAACCCCGCACAGGGAGATGATTCTCCGCATCTCGCCCGGGTCGTTTGCAATCTCCCCGAATCGTATGCGCATCCCCCTATTCCAGAAGACCAATCCGGGAAACGGAAGTTTTTCCGAGCGCCACTCGGCAAGAATCGAGGGGAGAGGATCGGCCAGGAAACGGCGGGCAACTTCCTCATTGTCGGTAAAGACCGAATAACGGCGGGAGAATTCGTCCGGACCGATTTCAATGACATAGGCGTCGGCCAGTGCAGCGGCAAGTTCATCTCCGAACATTCTCCGCAGAGCGGCCTGGATCAGGCTGTGCCCGAGATCAATATCGCCGGTCTCCATATTGATTCCCATTCCGGGACCGAGAGCGACAACTCCTCCATTCAGCACAACATCACCGGTGCTCCAGGTCGTGGTCCGGTGCCGACCTCCGGAACCGGAGGCACGCGACCGGCGGGCGACCATCTCCCAGCCGATGCCGGTGGAAAGTTCTCCCCGGATACGATAGAGTTCCGAAGGATCAGTTGTCGGTTCCGTCCTCCAGTCCCCCTCGCGGGCGATCATCTCAATATTCAGACGCTCCTCACGATTCTTCTTCCTGATCTTCAGAAAGACCAGAAGGAAGAGAAGGTCGGCCGCCAGAACGACGGCAATGGTAATGATGGTCTCGGTGTTCATGCGGGAAAAACCACGAAGAGAAAAGGGAAGCCGTTCTACCGCAGCACGACCTGACGGGAGAACGTTCCTCCTTCCCATTCAAAACGACAGATATAGGTCCCCTTTGCCAGACCGGTCGGCTCCCAGAGAATGGAATGCTCTCCGGAATGGCGTTCTTCATCGACGAGGAGGGCAGCCTCTCTGCCGTCGAGCGAATAGAGAGCCAGGCGAACCGGACCGGGCTGCGGGAGCCGGAAGGAGATCCGGGTCTGACGATCAAAAGGATTGGGCGTGATCCGCAGGGTCCTCTCGTTCTCCTGTCCCCCGCTTTCCGACTCCACACTCAGGGTCGTGCTGGTTCCGACCAGAAGGACGCGCAGATCTCCCCCTTCGCCATTGTGACTGATAACGATCGTATCGAGGAAGTGACCTTCACCGTCCGAGACAAACCGGATCGGCACTCGTACCGTCTGGCCGGCCGCCCCCTGAAATTCTCCGTCGAATCCGAGAGAGAAGGGGCCCTGGAGCCCCGTAACCCTGCCCCGCAACGTGCGGGTGGAAGTTGTCGGATTTTTCACGGCAAGGTTCAGCGTCAGCGTGTCGCCGGGGGAAACGGTGCCGAAGTGGAGAACAAAAGGAGCTTCCGGGGCTGAGACTCTGGGGGGAGGAATCACATATCGGGCAATGCGTGACGAAGGTTTCCCTCCGGCATAAGAGAAGTTGCCGACAACCCAGACCGTATCGTCACGGACGGCCAGAGATGAGGCGGATGAGAAGTTGTGCAGGGGAGAACAAAGAGAGGAGCCGAGCCGGTTCCACGTCTTCTCCCTGAAATCCCAGAAGGCGATGCCGCAGCCGAGCTCGATACGACGGGGGGAGTCGTACTGATCGCTCCCGGCAGTGGAGAACTTGCCGACGGCGACAAGATACTTGTCGGTCAGGGCTATGTCGTAAATCGCAGCCGGTTCCACATACTTCCAGTCGTAGGCCCGGTTGGTCAATCCGCTATCGAGATCGTGCCATGCTTTGCCGTCCCAGCGAGCCAGAGAATAGATCGACCTATCACCCGCGACGCTGAAACTCCCCCCGGCATAGATACCGTCTTTGCCCTTGGCAAAAGTCTTGACCGTCCCCCAGAACGAGTAGGGAAGACGAACGCCCCCCCCCATATCGCTCCATCCGGTATCGTGCAGTGCGGCCACGCCGAACGGTTGCATTGTTCCGATCTTGTAGAAGTATCCCCCCACATAAATCGTTCCGTTATCCACCAGTAGGGAAGCCGAACCGACACCGACACTGTCGGTGATGACTTTCCACTCCCGACCGTCCCAGCGGGCCAGGATATAGGAAGTCTTCGAGGAGTCCGGCGAGATAATCGTTTTATGTTTCCCGGCAACATACAGGAGTCCCTGATCGAGGGCCATCGAATAGACGCTCCAGTTGAAGAGCACCGTATCGCCAAGCGGATGCCACTCCTCTCCGTCCCACCAGGCAATGTTTCCGGCTCTTTGTCCCCCGGCACTGTCGAACCGTCCGGCGACATAGAATCCCCGTTCAGGATGCGGCAGAATCTGTGTGACGTAGGGAGAATAGAAGGAAGCCCGTCCCAACCCGGAGAAGCCTTCCCACTTTTTGTCGTTGAAGCGAAGGATATCCCCCCTGACAAACCCGCTCTCCCCCCGGGCACTTGCCCCACCGACATATATGCCTTCCTCCCTCATCAGAATCGTTCCGGGAAAACCGAACAGACCGAGGTATTCCTCCCCTTCCCTGTAGAGTCCTTCCCACTCATCTCCTCCCGCATCGTACCGGGCAATATCGGCGGCGGCCAGCAAAGGATCGGTCCGGGAGGTTCCCCAGTAACCGATGAGTCCTCCCTTATTGTTCAGGTAGATACCGATCGGGATAAAGTCATCGCTGAGTTCTCCCCACTCCCGGCCATTCCAGCGAAGGACGCCCCGGGTGGTGGCGACATAGATATACCCCCGGACATCAAACCCGAAGACGTGAGCAACGGAGTAGGCGGAATAGGGTTTGATCTCCCCGGCAAGGGAATTACAGACAGGCACCCACACTCCATCCAACAGCTTCAGCACGTCGGTTCTGTACGAATGTTTGTCTCCGGCACTGTCCAGTTCCCACGACTGCCGGAGGGCAAACAACGTATCCCCCACCATGATCCGGTCCTTGATGCTTTCGGTCTCCTTGTTGAAGAACGGAAGCGCCCCCCGTTCCCCGGCATTCCACCAGATGACCGAGTCCTGCTTGACCGAACTGCCGTAGCTGTACCGGTGCAGGTAGACCGTTCCGTCCGAGCCGACACCGAGAAGGTCAACCCGGTCGTCTATGCCGCTCAGAATCGTGTCCCATCCTTCGTTCTCTTCTCTCAGGACGGCATTGATATAGGAAGGAGAACCGGAAAAGCTTGTCGCGTAGTATCTGCCGTCATTCCCCTTGAAGGGAGTGCTGAAGTATCCCTCTTCAAGACGGGGCGTGAAGGATCTCCAGGTTCCGATCCGGCTGTCGTACCGCACCACGAATCGCTTTCTGTCACGCGAAGCCGATTCGGCAACCACAACGAGATCGCCATTCTCCAGCAGAAGATGAGAAAGATATGAGGCGATGACCATGGGTTCCCCCTCAACCTCCAGGGTGTCGGGGAAGAGACCGAACGTCACCCAGTCCAGACCGTTCCAGCGGTAAAGTCCGGCCCCGGGAATATAGCCGTACAGATTGCCCTGACTGTCCTCCACAATATCCTTCACCGTACCGGGCAATCCCGGAAGGCCGAACCGATTCGACCACCCGTCATCCAGCCCTTGCGCCGAAAGCGAAAGGACCGACAGGAGGAGGGAAAGACCTCCGGTAAGAAAACGGAACACTGGTTTCATGGCATTGACGACTGTCGCTGAATATCAGCACCCGACGCAAGATGTGCAAGATACGACAGGTTCTCTATGGGAACACGCAAAAGAAAAATTTGTTAGTGGGTACAGTGAAAAAAACAAAGGAATCCGAAGG
>CBFGQN010000340.1:0-5095 GCA_965650895.1 uncultured Ignavibacteria bacterium
AAGGGAGAGGTGAAAAAAGAATGCCCGGTGGGTGGGGGGAGGGGGGAGCAGTGAGCTATGAGCTATCAGCCGTCAGCAGTGAGTTGTGAGCCGTGAGCTTTCAGCAGTGAGCCGTCAGCCATGAGCAGTGAGGGATCAGCAGTCAGCCGTTTGGGCAGAGCATCCTCGACCCTTGACTCATGCTTCCGACTCTCCGACTTTCAAACAATCCAACCACTCAACTATTGAACAACCGAACCCGACTCCCGCAACCTCTCCAACCACTCAACTATTGAACTACCAAACCACCCCCCGACCCTTGACTCCCGACTCCCAAACTATTCAACTATTGAACTACCAAACCCGCCTTCTATTCAACAACAAACGGAGCAGAGAAGATCTCCCCGTTACTCTCTGTCCGTGCGATGTAGTATCCCGGTTCCAGATCTTCGATGGAAAGATTGATCGATGCCCCGCTCCCCTGTTGCCGCACTTCCTTTACGTGCTTGCCGAGGATGTTGACGATGGAGACGGAAGCGTGGGGAGCGATGTTCCCGGGGAGATGAATCGTGATCTCCCCGCGCGTCGGGTTCGGGACGATCAGCATCCGGCCGGTCCCGGCGATCGGTTCGCTTACGCTGCTGATCCCTCCTTCAATCGTGATGATCCCGTTGATCGGCGGGTTCTCGACGACGGTGTTCTCTACTCCTTGCGAAGGCCAGCGGACGACGATCCGTTCGATCGACTCGTTCTCCCCGATGCCGAAGTTCCGGATCAACGGTTGCTGTCCGCCGAAGTGACCGTGTCCTGCCGTCAATTCCTGCATCTGTGTGACTCCGCCGGCGGTCACCATGATCCGGGCACCGATGGCGTCCCGGTTCACTCCGTCGGGGGCCTTCAGCTTCACGCCGATCCGGTTGTTCCTGTTGCCTGCGTTGTTCTCCAGCAGGTGGAGCGAGTTGTTCTCGTTCTTGTTGGTGTTGATCACGATCAGCAGGTCATCGTCTCCGTCCAGATCGTAGTCGATCACTTCTCCCGCACCCGGTGCAAGGAGCGAATCGAGCAGACCGAGTTCTTCGGTGATATCGTCGAACCGGTTCGATTCGTTCTGCCGCAGCATGTAGGTCCGCTCGGTCCCGGCCGTGTTTGCCTGCGGGTACTGCGACTGGTTGATGACAAGGTCGAGCCGCCCGTCGTTGTCGAAGTCGATCCACGATCCGCTCATGTCGCCGATGTGTGCGGTCGAGGGGGCATCCCTCTTGATGCGGGTGATCTCCCAGTTCAATGCATAGTTCTCCTCCGGTCCGCCATTGACCGCGATCACCGTCCGTCCTTCGCGGATGTTATATCCGCCGTGAACCATCACTTGCAGAATGTCCATATCGCCGTCGTTGTCGAAGTCGGCCGGCATCCCCTCCCACTGGCACATCGCCTGCCCGTTATCCCCTCCCCAGTGATGTGCGGTGTAGCCCACCTCTTCAGCTACGTCAGTGAACGTCCCGTCGCCGTTATTCCTCCAGAGACTCCCCGACGTGCGACAGTAAGGGGCGGTGATGATGTCCGGGAAGCCGTCGTTATTCCAGTCGCAGATGTTCGAGCCGTAGAGAGGCTGGGCAATCGACGCAAGGTTGCTTGCGGCCGACACGTCGGTGAACGTCCCGTCACCGTTGCCCCGGAAGAGATAGTCCGCCATGAAGACGTCGTTCGCGTGATCCAGCGAATGCGTTCCGACGTACAGATCAAGCTTTCCGTCCAGATTGTAGTCCAGGAAGGCCGTGTTCGTGGCGTTCATCCGGTTGAAGACATTGATCCCGCTGTTCGGAAGAAGGGTGAACCGTCCGTTCCCGTCGTTCAGCATGATCGCCGCTTCATCTTCCGGCATGGTGAACTGCGTTGCAATGAAATAAAAACGCCCGGTCACCAGATCGACGTCCCCGTCGTTGTCGATGTCGGCCAGTGCTCCCACATCGGCAACCCGTCCGTCGATCTCCGGATTCGGGTTTGCGTTGATCCCCGACTCTTCGGTGAAATCTACAAACTTTCGTCTGCCCTCGCTTCCGAGTTCCGGGTCGACCGGAACGTTCAGCCACAGACTCAACTGGTTCCGGTTGTTGATGCCGTTGATGATCATCAGGTCGGGGTAGTCGTCGCCGTTGACGTCGGAGACGTAGAGACGCCAGGCGGGAACGCCCTCCAGACCGACCGATCCGGTAACGTCGTCGAACCAGCTTTCGTCCTGTCCGTGCAGGATGCCGGTCGACAGCATCAGGAAGAGTAAAAGAAAGAAGTAGCGTCCGTTCATCGTTCTCCTGTCTGTTATGGCGTTATGTGTTCTTTTTCTGAAAAGACAGAGAAAGACCGAGAGTTATGATCTCCTGGTCTCTCCCTTCTCTCCGATCTCCGCCGGAAAATTCCCCTCCTCTTCATCCCCCTTTGTCTCCTGTTCGTTCTGGTTCCCGTTGGTCAAGGGTCTGCGCTTCAGGAATTTCGGCAGGTGATCGAGCGCACCGGCAATGCCGTGCCGTTCGTTATCGTCCGGCGGCGGCGGCGGCGGGGGGAGCATGGTCGATTCGGGTGCCAGCGGAAGGTGGACAACAAACGTGCTGCCGCTCCCCGGCTGACACTCGACGCGGATGTCTCCGGCGTGTGCCCGGACGGTCCACTCGACGATGGAGAGACCGAGGCCGACCCCTCCCTGTGCGCGACTCCGGGCCTTGTCCACCCGGTAAAACCGGTCGAAGATCTTCTTCTGGTCATCCTTGCTGATGCCGATTCCCGTATCCCGGACCCGGACTTCGGCGAAGTTCTCGTCCCGATAAAGCGTCACCGAGATCGCCCCGCCGTGGGGGGTATACTTGACGGCATTGTCCAGCAGGTTGAGGAACATCTGATAGAGCCGGGCGTGATCCCCCAGCACATACATCTTCTCCTCTTCGTGACGGTAGGTGATCGAAAGATCCTTGTCGGCTCCGAGAATCGCCGTCGCATCGGTCAGGTCGGCCAGCATCTCGTTCAGGTCGACCGTGTCGTTGCTCAGCCGGATACGCCCCATGTCGGCGCGCGAAAGGAGCAGCAGGTCCTCGACGACGCGGGACATCCGGAGCGTCTCCTGCAGCGCGCTGGAGATCACCTCCTGATATTCCTCTTTTGTCCGGGCCGAACGGAGCGCAAGTTCCAGTTCTCCTGTCAGGATCGTCAGCGGCGTCCGAAGTTCGTGCGACGCGTCGGCGGTGAATTGCCGGATGCGACCGAAGGAACTTTCCAGACGGGAGATCATATCGTTCAGCGTCTCGGTCAGTCGCTTGATCTCATCGTTCGACTTCTTCACCGGAAGACGTCGCGACAGATTGCTGGCGGTGATTTCCTGGGCCGTCCGCGCAAGCTCGTCCACCGGATGGAGGGAAGCCCGGGCAAAGAACCAGCCGCCGATCGTCGAGACCAGCAGCACCGCCGGAATCAGCAGCATCAGCGTCTGGAGGAAATCATCGAGGGAGGATTGCAATTCGTCGTAGGGGTAGGCGACCGCGATCAGGGCAGACCGGGATTTTGCCAGGGCCACCCGGAGCGTCTCGTCTTTCGGCTTCCCGTCCGAATCGGGCGTCACCCGGCGCATCACGATCGTCTCGAACTTCGCCTCGGCCGTGTCGGCGGTCTTCAGAAAACTCTCCGGCAGACGAAGCGTGTCCCGTCCGAGACTTGCCGACTGGTAGACGATCGCGCCGGTGGTGTCCATGATCTGGACCATGAAGTTTCGCGGGTTCAGCACCACATATTCGGTGATCGAGGCCCAGACGTTGTCGATCCCCTCCGGCTTTGTTCCCGACGTCTTCTGCGTCTTCTCCGAAGGGAGAGGCTGGATCGAGGGGATCACCGAATCGGCCGACTTCGCCGAGTCGATCTCGCGGAAATATTCCAGTTCCGGTTGTCCGGTGTCCACCGTTCTTGAGTCGGCAATCAGCTTCCGGGTCCGTTCTCGCCGTTCGCGCGGACTGAGCTGGGCCTCCTCGGCCACCTTCTTGATCTTCGAGTCGAGTCCCTGTACGGCCTTGTTCAGGGCCACATCCAGACCGGTCGTCAACTGGTTGGAGATCGACCGGTAGTTCAGCGCGCCGAAAACGGCGAGCGAAACGGCCATCACCAGACCGAACCAGAGCGTGAGCTTTGCGCGAAGAGATAAGTTCATAATCAATTCCAGTCAATAGGCGGCTTTCGTCTCCGTTCGGGACGAATCAATCGGTCCGGCGGGTTCCATCCGGCGGGACATCTCTCCGGAGGCATCACGCCTCGTCCCCTTCCGGCGGCCTCTCCCGCATCACGTAGCCGACCCCCCGGATCGAGTGGATCAGCCGCGGACGTTCATCGACCTCGATCTTGTTCCGAAGCCGGTTGATGTAGACGTCGACGAGATTCGACTCGATGTCGAAGTTGTAGTTCCAGACGTGTTGCGTGATCACCGAACGGCTCAGCACCCGGTCGGCATTTCGCATCAGATACTCCAGCAGCGCATATTCGCGTGCCGTCAGTTCAATCTCCTCCTCTCCCCGCCGTGCCTTGTGGCTGATCGTGTCCAGCACCAGATCTCCCACCTCAAGCTGCGTCGTCTTCTCGACGGTCGAGCGGCGAAGGAGGGAGCGGATGCGGGCGGTCAGCTCCTCGAAATGGAACGGCTTGGCCAGATAGTCATCGGCTCCGGAGTCAAGACCGATGACCTTGTCCTGAATTGTTCCCTTTGCGGTCAGGATCAGAACCGGTGTGCGGATTCCCCGGGCGCGAAGCTCGCGCAGAAGGGAGATACCGTCCCGCTTCGGGAGCATCAGATCCAGGATAATCCCCTCGTATTCCCCCTTCAGGGCCATTTCCAGCCCTTCCTCCCCGTCGTATGCCGACTCCATCTCGTACCCCTCTTCCTGCAATCCCTTCGTGATGAAGTTCGCCACCTTGATTTCGTCCTCAATTACCAGAATAGCCATAATATCCAGGTTGATGATCGATGCGATGCCGGACAAAGTAGAATGCCCCGGGCAAAGGGCAAAATGCAAAATGCGGATCGAAGAGAAGGGGGCCCGGTCCGATTCCATCTTCTTTCTTGTTCCCCGAAATCCTTTTCCCGATATTC
>CBFGQN010000341.1:0-5069 GCA_965650895.1 uncultured Ignavibacteria bacterium
GGAAAAGTTCTGGAATCGATTCACCGAAGCGGTTCGCACAAACGACACGGCCACCCTTGCCGCGCTCTGCGAATTCCCGATGGGGAACACCCTGGAGGATGTCGGCGAGGAGGCGATCTCGCGGCAGGAGTTCTTCAACTACTACTACCCGACCTTCTTTCAGGATTCCGAGTGGCGACGGATGCTGCTGGATGCGGAGATCGACGATCTGGCTCCCGAGGGAAAGGGCCGGGTTCTCTATCTGGTCACCAGCAATCGCACCGAGGGGGAGGTCTATGAGTCGGGTCTCCTCATGTTCTTCCGCAGACTTGAGGACGGCAGCTATCGTCTGTCGGCGATCAGCTACGCCGGGTAGCCGCGGCGCTTTACGCCCGCGGTCGGGAAGCCCGGATCGCATCCGCCATTTCCGTCCGTCTCACGCACCGACCGGACTTCGTCCATGTATTCTCACCGGATGAGCGGGATCGCTCCGGATATTCCGGACCCTCTGCCGCGGGAATGAACCGCCGCGGCTACCGTAAGGGCCGGATGCCGTTGATTGTTTTTATGGGATAAAAGGGAGCGCTCCGGAAATTCCGGCTCTCTCTGCCGCGGGCATAAAGCTCCGCGGCTACCGTAAGGGCCGGATGCCGGGTATATCTGTCTAAGAGGGCTTCTTGAAAGTAGCCTGTGTGCTCCTGTGGTCTGAGCAGTCACAGACAAGCATCAGGGAAATGCTCTACCACTTGGTGATTCTTCGTGCTCTTGGTGTCCGCCGCGGTCTTTGATGCGCCCTGGCGTGCCGACACAAAGGGCGCCAGGCACCACGAAGCACAGAGACTTCTGCAATTCGTCACTTTTAAGACACCCTCTAAAAAAAAGGGCGGAATGATCCGCCCTCTTCCGCTCTCCGCGATATGTCCCCCTCAATCTCCCCCCTTCGACTCCTCCACCACAAACGTCACCTTCAGGTTGACACGGAATGCGGTGATCTCTCCGTTCTCCAGCAGGGCCTGCGTTTCCTTGATCCAGACCCCCTGAATGTTCCGCAACGTCTTCTTCGCCTCGGCAACGCCGTTCTTCACCGCGTTTTCAATCGAATCTCCATCGGCAAGCAGTTCAATAACTTTGGCTATTCCCATTGATATCTCCCGTAGTTTTCATGGATGTGAACAGTTCTTGTGAGTGGGTGACAACATCGGGTCCGAGGGTATCGTTCCGTCCCGTAAGGAAAAGAACTTCTCCCCTTTCAATATCGGCTTCTCTCCGTCCGTCATTCGCCACTCTTGAATTGCGGAACTGAATTGCCGAACGTTTTCCAGCAATGTACATGCGTTATATCCTCGTTTCGATATGCTTTCTCTCCCTCCTCTGCTCCTGTGCCGAGCAGCAGGCGGAATCCCGTCCGAATGCTGACCATGGTTCCGCGACGATCTCCTCGGCAGACTCCGATATCCCCTCCCCTCCTTCTTCTCCGGCAACCGCCCCTCCGGACGAACGGATCGGCACCGATACGCCCGGAGCGCTTTCGATCCCCGGAATTGTGGGTGACGCTTCAGGAATACGGAGTGGAAACGATCCGGGAGACTCAATCGCCCGGGAAAAGAATCCGGTAAACGTCCCGGGAGAGACCCCGGCATCAAAGCGCCTTCCGCCGATCACCTATCACAGGGGCGTCAACCACGCCCACGTCCACCGGCGGGGGAACGGCTACGGATCGGCGGCATCGGCCCGCCAGCACGACTGGTTGAAGTCGATCGGTGCAAACGCCATCGCCATCACACCCTTCGGTTTTCAGCGCGGAGCGAAGTCATCGGAGATTGTCGGCTTCGGTCCGGAGGACGCCCCCGGCACCCGCGACCGGTCGATGAGTCCGGAAGACATGGCGGCCGAAGTCGATTCGGCCCACCGGCGCGGACTCCGGGTGATGCTGAAGCCCCACATCTGGTCGCACGATTTCTGGGGGGGTGCCGAGTGGCACGGGACGGTCGACCAGGCGTCGGCCGAGGCCCACAAATCGTGGTGGGCATCCTATCGGAAGATGACCCTCTACTATGCGGAGTTCGCCGAGCGGGCCGGGATCGATTCCTACTGTATCGGCACCGAGCTTGTGCGGATGACCACGAAGTATCCGAACGAATGGCGCGCGTTGATCGCAGATGTCCGGGCGGTCTTCAAGGGGAAGCTGACCTATGCCGCACACTGGGACCGGGAGTGGCGGGAGATCACATTCTGGGATGCTCTGGACTACGTCGGCATCGGGGCCTACTTCCCGCTGAACGCCCCCGACTCGGCCTCGGTCGATCAACTGGTCGAGGCCTGGAGGCCGCATCGGCGGAGCATCGACTCGATCGCCCGTAAATTCAATCGTCCGGTCCTCTTCCTTGAAACCGGCTACCGTCCCGTGGCCGGGACGTGGCGGGAACCCTGGCTCTACAGCGGCGGAGAGCCGAGCACCGACGCGCAGGGGAAAGCGTTCGAGGCATTACTGCGGGCATTTGAGGGGGATGCGTGGTTCCGGGGAATCTATCTCTGGACGACCTTCACCGATCCGGATGCGGCGCGACGCGAGGGGGAGCAGACCGATTTTCAGTTCAAGGGGTTGTCGGGGGAGAAGGTGTTGAGGAAGTGGTGGAAGTAAATCGGCGGCAAGACCGTCCCGATCAATTATACACGGATAGTACGGATGCAATGGATTTACACGGAGGCGGATTCGGATCGCTGAAATGAGAAAGGGCAAGTCAGAACGATACTGACTTGCCCTTGTCGCCTTCCGGCCTGTGCCCGAAGCAGGAGTTGAACCTGCACGTCCATAAGGACACTACACCCTGAATGTAGCGCGTCTGCCAATTCCGCCATTCGGGCCGGTTCCACACGAAGTGGACGGCAAATATAGCGTGAGAAGAACAAAAGACAAAAGAAAAATCGGGTTAGAAACAGATCGAATAAGATCGCGCAGGGGAGGGGCATTGCCGGGAAAGAAAAAGTTTCCGGAACAACCGGTTTCGCAGAGACCCTCGGCAACGTGAGAAGGGGCACAAAGACATCGGGAGAACGGAAATTCCGTAAACGGAAGCGGGTGGAAGAGAAGGTCTCTTCCACCCGCTTGCTGTTTGTCCGTGATACTTACCGGAGCAATGATTGCCGGCGTTACTGTGTCCCCTTCGGCGAGGATTCCTCGTTGAACGACCACCCGTACTGCAACGAGAGGGTATGCATATCGTTCAGGATGGAAATCGCTTCGTCCACATAGGCATCTTTCTTCAGTCCCTTGACGAACTCCTCCACAATCGCCTTCCGCGCTTCGCTTTCCATATCAACCGGCAGGCCCTGAATATTCAGGTGAGCCAGTTCCGGCATCGCCTTCTCCATCCGCTCCGCCTCCGCATCCAGTTCCTCCTGCTCGGTCATCGCATCCCGCCAGTTCAGGCTGCGGGTTCCCCGCTCCTGTTCGATCCGCATCTTCTCGGACCGTTCGCTGATCAGTCCGAAGAATTCCTTCGAACCGACCCGTTCGCGGCTTGCCTTGACGAGCATATCGGTCGGGATATCCCGTCCGAGCCACTGGTCGTAGCGGGCCGAGGGGATCGTATCGTTCGGCAACGCATACTCCAGACTCCGCTCTCCGATCTCCCGACCGCTGAAGATGTCCGGAAGGACAACATCCGGGACAACGCCGTTGAACTGGGTGGAGACACCGTTCACGCGGTAGAACTTCTGCGTCGTGATTTTCAGCGAGCCGAGCGGAGCCATATCCTTGTAGCGGCGGTTCAGATAATCGTCCAGATCGTAGAACCGCTGCACCGTCCCCTTGCCGAACGTCGTCGGCGCACCGACCACCACCGCCCGATCGTAATCCTGAAGCATGGCCGAGAGGATTTCCGAGGCCGAGGCGCTGAAGGAATTGACCATCACGACCAGATCTCCCTTCCAGACGATCGACTCGTCATTGTCGGAAAGGACCTGACGGTTGTTTCCACGATCCAGCACCTGCACCACCGGTCCGGCCTCGATAAACAATCCGGCAATGTCGACAGCTTCCTGAAGCGATCCCCCTCCATTGTTCCGCAAATCCAGAACAACGCCCTCGACACCCGCTTTGTTGAACTCCGTCAGAATGCGCCGGATATCATCGGCCGCTCTCGGCGCACCGGTCCGGGTAAAATCCGTGTAGAACTTGGGCAGATCGATATAGCCGAACTTCCGACCCGACTCTCCGGTCTCCAGCCCCGCACCGGTCTCGATCACCGCCCCCTTCGCATAGGTCTCCTCAAGCACCACCACATCCCGTTCGATACCGATCGTCTTGATCCGTCCGTCCGGTTTTTTCACCGTCAGGTTCACTCTTGTTCCCTTCGGACCCCGAATCAACTTGACGGCATCGTCAATGGAAACACCGACGACATCGACCGGCTCTTCCCCTTCCTGGGCAACTTTCAGGATCAGGTCCTCGGTCTCCAGTTCCTTCCCGCGCCACGAGGCGCTCCCCGGAACGATGTTGACGACCTTGATATAGCCGTCTTCCTCCCGCAACTGCGCACCGATTCCCTCAAGCTGACCGGTAATGCCGATATCGAAGTTTTCCTTTTCGAGAGGAGGATAATATTCGGTATGAGGATCGAAGACGTTGACCAGAGCATTGACATAGCGGGAGAGATGATCCTCCCGGTTAAGCTTCATGACCCGCTCAAGCCACCGCTCGGTATTCTTCTCCACCTGCTCGCGGGCCTTTGCCTCCAGATCCTTGTGGAAGACGTCCTCGTCCACCTTCTCGGTCTCTACCAGGCTCAGATACCGAAGCAGCGTTGAATACTTGAGCGACTTCCTCCAGCGTTCACGCAACGCGGATTTATTCGCGGCATACGAAAGGGAATCGGGGTTGGTCACGATTGTCTCGTTTGCCGTAAAATCGAACGGCTTGGCCAGAATATCTCTGTAGAAACCTTCGGCCGTCCTCACCCGCTCGTCCAGGATCCCGGTGGCCCGGTTCAGCAGGGAATAGTCCCCCTCAATCACGGCCGCAATCATCCTGTCGGCCGAACCGGTCAGTTCATCGACATCGGAAGCCAGAAGGAACTGTTTGGAAGGAT
>CBFGQN010000342.1:0-5045 GCA_965650895.1 uncultured Ignavibacteria bacterium
TAATGGGCGTCCCTGTAGGCCCGCAGGATTTCCAGCGCCGCCTGTCCCGGACCCGTAGTCGAGTCGATCTCGGCGACCCGGGCCATGTAGGCCAGCACGCTGTCCGGCTGATCCTTCTCTTTGTACATCAGCGCAAGGTTGAATGCGGAACTCTGATGGTCCGGATAGGCCTTCTGTACCTGATAAAGCTGGGTGATCGCCTCCTCCAGATTGCCGGTCCGGTAGTAGGAATAGGCCATATCCGTCCGGGCGTTCGGATCGTCCGGTTTGCTTTCGAGATATGTCTGATAGTGCGAAATCGCCTCGACAAAGCGTTCCGGGTTCTTCTCCTGCTGACCGAGGTCGTAGAGAATATTGGCCAGTTGCAGTCGAGCCGCCGGTTCTTCCGGGTTTGCCTCGACTTCCGTTTGCAGTTGTTGCAGTCGTTGCTGCAAATCAGGTCGTTGCATTTCCTGCTGACCTCCGACCTGCGGGTGGTCCGGCGGCATATTCCCCGCTTCGGCCTGCTCCTGCGGCTGCCCCTGTGGCGGTCCTTTCCGCTCCTCCGGCTGCGCCAGGATATAGACCGCACCGGCAAGGACGAAACAGAAAATGGCGGCGATCGCATACGACCTGACCTGGCGGCCTTTTGTCGATCCCCTTTCCGAAGGAGGGAGAGCCGTGGGAACCGGAACTCTCTCCTCTCTGTTCTCACTCATACTCATTCTTATTCTTTTTCATTCATGTTCTTGATGGATTCATCAATATGCTTTCTCACTTCGCGCGACATTTTGAAGTGAGGGACATACTGGATGTCGATCTCGACGATCTTGCCGGTCTTCGGATTCCGCCCGGTGCGTGGTGCCCGTTCCTTGATGCGAAATGTGCCGAATCCGCGCAGCTCGATGCTTTCGCCTTCGGCAAGAGCATCGACGATGGTTTTCAGGAAGCCGTTGATGACCGCTTCCGTTTCAAGTTTGGTAAGACCGGTCCCCTCGGCGACGCGGTCGATCACATCCGATTTTGTCATAGCTCACAAAAATGCGAAACCTGAGGACGTTGTGCAATCGGCCTGCCCGATGGTCTCTCCGGTCTCTCCGGGTATCTTCTGTATATTTGGCGGATAGCGTACGTTTCACAAACATCTTTTTTTCACGTATGACCATTATGACTACTCTGAAAAACCTCTCGCTTGCATTGATGCTCGGTCTCGGCCTGATGCTGACGGCGTGCGGAGACGACACCGATCCGGAGGCGGACTTCGACGAGCATAAGCAGGAAGGCCCGGTCGAATTGCAGATCGTCAAGGGGTCGCACGGTCCGGACATCGATGCCACAACATTCGATATTCTCGTTCCCCAGGCCGGATCGGTCGTTACCGGCGACAGCGTCGACGTGACGCTGACGTTGCAGGGAATGAGCCTGAAGGCCCCGACGCCGGGTGAGGGGGCGAACGATCTGGCCTACTCGAAGGATGGCCAGCACGTTCACGTGATTGTCGACAACGAGCCATACATGGCAATGTACGATACGACGTTCAAAATCGGCGGACTTGCTCCCGGTCCTCACACGATCCGTGCCTTTCCGAGCCGTTCCTGGCATGAGAGCGTGAAGAAGCCCGGAGCGTTTGTCGCCCGGACGTTCTATGTGGGAGAGAAGAGTGGGGAGGAGCCGTTCAATCCCGAGCAGCCGTTGTTGACATACAGCCGACCGAAAGGGGAGTACGTCGGGACCGATGCGCGGAAGATCATGATCGATTTCTACATCGCCAACTGCGAACTCGGTCCGGATGCCTACAAAGTGATCGCTGCGATTGACGGTACCGTCATGGATACGCTTACCGAGTGGATCCCCTACTACATCGAAGGACTGAAAGAGGGAGAACATACGATCCGACTGCAACTGATCGGTCCGGACGGCGCTCCGGTGGCCAACGGCTCGTTTAACGATACCGAGCGGAAGATCACGGTGAAGAAGGAAGAAAAGGAGTCGGCAAAGAAGGAGAAGAAGGAAGGGGAAGAAGAGGATCTTGAGAAGGACCTGTTCGATGTAGGACGACACTCCTCCGGCAAGTAAACCTCAACACATTGTGTTCCGATCCGGGACGGGGTCCGTTTCGCAGGTTTGCGGAGCGGACCCCGCTCCGTTTGTGACCGATGGAAGCGTTTCATGTCGCCGGCGGTTCCTATCTTGCCTCGATGCAGTACGAACTGACGATCCTGCCGAACGGAACGAAGCTTCCGGTCGGCAAAATGCTCTGCCTCGGCAAGAACTACGCGCTCCATGCAAAGGAAATGGGGGGGGAGGTTCCGGCGGAGCCGGTGATCTTCACGAAACCCCGAACCGCCTTCGTGCCGAACGGTGGAGAGGTGGTGATTCCGGCGATCTCGAGCGAACTGCACCACGAACTTGAACTTGTCGTGGTGATCGGGGAGCGGATGCGGAACGTCTCCGAGGAGGAGGGGATGAAGGGCGTTCTCGGCTACGCCGTCGGTCTGGATATGACCCTGCGTGACGTGCAGTCGCGTGCAAAGAAGCGGGGAGAACCCTGGGCGGTCGCCAAAGGGTTCGACACCTCGGCTCCGATCAGTGATGTCGTCCCGAAGGAATCGATTCCCGATCCCCACGATCTGCACATGACCCTCACGGTCAACGGCGAACTCCGGCAGGAGGGGGAGACGAAGGACATGATCTTCACCATCCCCTTCACTGTCAGCTACCTCTCCCGCATTTTTACGCTGGAACCGGGGGATTGCATCTTTACCGGAACCCCGGAAGGGGTATCGCAAGTTGTCGGCGGAGATCGGCTCATCGGCGAAATCGAGAGGATCGGGCGGCTTGAAGTGACCGTGGCGTAGGGCCTTCAGGATCGGAATCGCGGCTCTCTTCCCGGATCGTATCCTTCCCCTTCCATCTCTACCTACGCCGTATTCGACAATCGGCACTCAAAAATCGAAAATTCTTCCCCCGCACGTGCGCTGTACGAATCAATACAGAAGCCTTCCCGCAACCCGCATATTCCCGGTTCTCTTTTTTGTAACTTTGAGGCTTTCCTTAATCTGACGATCACGAATTTCCCGCAGGGGACGATATGATTCTAAGCATGACCGGCTTCGGAAGAGCTGAAACGAGCAGCGACGGACTGACGGCCACCGTGGAGATGCGGAGCGTGAACAACCGCTTTCTGGAGGTATCGACCAGAATGCCGAAGGAATTCAGCGTCCGGGAAAATGATGTCCGGGAGATTATCCGCAAGGCTCTCTCCCGCGGCAAGATCAATGTGTCTGTCCAGGTGGAACGGAGCGGAGCGGCTGAAGCCCCGCTGGAGGTGGATGAGGAGTTGGCCGCCCGGTTCAAGGATGCGCTGAATCAGGTTCGCAAAGGGGCGAAGATCAAGGAGGCGGTCTCCCTTTCGCACATGCTGGTCTTCAAGGACGAACTGATTCGCCGCAACTCCGGCGATGAACGGCAGGAGGAGGAGTGGAAGGTGATTGCCGAGGCGGTTGCCGGTTGCGTGGAAAATCTGAACGACATGCGGCGGAAAGAGGGGGGAGAGCTTGCAAAGGATCTGCGGAAGCGGATTACTGAGCTGAACCGGATGGTCGACAAGATCGAGAGCCTCTCGAAGGAACAGGTGCCGGAGGAGCGGAAGAGATTGCGCGAACGGATTGCCCGCCTGTTCGAGAACGACGAGATCGACGAGCAACGCCTGGAGATGGAGATTGTGCTCCTGGCCGACAAGCTGGACGTGACCGAGGAGTGTGTCCGCTGGCGCAGCCACAGCAAGTTTTTCCTCGAAGCGGTCAACGACAAGGAGCCGGCCGGTCGCCGACTGAATTTCCTGCTGCAGGAGATGCTTCGGGAGATCAACACAATGGGATCGAAGTCAAGCGACAGCCGGATTGCCCACCTGGTGGTGGGGGCGAAGGAAGAGCTGGAGAAGATTCGCGAGCAAGTGCAGAATATCGAATAGGAGATCATGCCGGGGGATCCTCTGGACACATCACGCAGTTCGCCGTATCGGGATGACCGAAACGATGCCGGAAAGCCGACCGGACGCATCGTGGTGATCTCCGCCCCCTCCGGGGCCGGCAAAACGACCATTGCCCGGAAACTGCTGGCTCTCCATCCGGACTGGAGATTTTCGATCTCGGCGACCACACGGCAGAAGAGAGAACGGGAGAGGGAGGGAATCGACTATTTCTTCCTCACGCGCGAGGAGTTCCTGCTGCGGGTCGAGAAGGGGGAGATGATCGAGTGGGAGGAGATCTTCGGCCGTCTCTACGGCACGCTGAAATCGGAGGTCGGTCGACTGATCGAGGATCCGACGATCAGCAGGGTTCTCTTCGATATCGATGTCAAAGGGGCCCTCTCGATCAAAAGGGCATTTCCCGATGATGCTCTCCTGATCTTTATCGCCCCTCCCTCGATGGAGGAGCTGCGAAATCGCCTGATCCACCGCAACACCGAATCGCCCGAGACCTTGGAGCGACGTCTGGAGCGGGCGGCGATGGAGATGGACCTGCAGTCGAAGTTCGATGCCGTTGTGGTCAACCGGGAGCTGGATGAGGCGGTTGTCCGTGTGGAGGAACTGATTCAGGAGACTCCCGGAAAGCAATAATCGGACCGTGCCGTTCGTTAGAGGGCCGGTTCTGTTGAAAAGTTCACAGCAGAATATCATACACGAGCAACGGAGGATGCAATGCCGATCCGACCAGTCGATCTGAAGGACGTGACGGGTGACGCCTCGAGTCTTTATGAGGCTATCGTCATCATGTCGAAGCGGGCCAGACAGATCAACGATGAATTGAAGCAGAATCTTGACATGCGGCTTGAAGAGGTCGTCTCGCAGTTCGAGGATGAACAGGAGATGACCGATAATCCGGATCAGATCGCCATCAGCAAGGAGTTCGACCGGATTCCGAAGCCGACGTTTCTGGCTATTGATGAGATGCTCGATGGTGAGATCGAGCACCGTTACCGGGATGAATAATAAGAGGAAGGAACCGGAGGAATGCCCCGCGGTTTTTCCAGATTTCATGCGGCGACCCGCCTTTCGGCGGGTC
>CBFGQN010000343.1:0-5033 GCA_965650895.1 uncultured Ignavibacteria bacterium
GCAACCTCATATTCGCTACCATGTTTTTCGTTTACATTCTTCAGAGTGAAGCAACCGGCGCATACCATGTCGGACAGACTCAGGATGTTCACAAGCCACTGGCGAAACACAATGCCGGAGGAAGTCCGTCGACACGTGCGGCACGTCCATGGGTGAAGCCCCCGGAGGCGAAGCCGAACGCCTCGATCAGGAAGTCGTGTGCGGCAGCGATGTCCCGGTATGTGAGCGCCGGGATGATTCCGTCAAAGATCGGCATGATGTCCTCCGTGTCTGTCGCTTCCTGACAAGAACCGGACGAATCCGCATACCACACATTCGACTGTCTGTTCGGGTGCCCCACAAGGGAGGGTATATGCAGACAATCACTGAGCCGGCTTCCTGATTCAGCGTGGGATTCATGCGGGCGGATTTTTACCCGAATCAGTCGTTTACTTTTCAGTTTCTCCGTCGTATTATTGCACGTTATTGTGAGGCGTTCATATCCAGTCACATATCGTGAATGGTGCTACAATGACAGTTACCGGCCGGTTGTTTCCGAAACGCTTTGGTCTGTTGCTGCCGATACCGGTTGCCGCAGCTTTGATTGCATTTGGCTGCTCCGAGAATCCGGTTGCTCCTCAACCGATTTCGCTCGAACTGGGCCAGTCGGTTGACATCAGCACCGTCAGCATCCCCTCCGGAGGCGGTACAGTCGAGGTCGACAGACCGGGTGATATGCTTGACGGACTTTCCATCGACATACCGGGGGGCGCGTACTCCGATGCCCGCACATACACCATTGCCTATCGACCGATCACCGGGATCCGCAATGGGGACTCCGTCTTCAAACCTCTGACTCCACTGATCACGATCAGCAACGGCGGCGGCTTTGCCGAAGAAGCGATCACGCTCACGATCCCCTGCACGGTTCCTGACGGCGAGTTTCCGATGGCATTTCTCTACGATCCCGCAAGCGGACGAATCGAAGGGATGCCGCTGCTCGGTTATGACAGCGGTTCGGTGACGGTCTATACGGGGAACTTCGAGCATGGCGCGGCAATGGCTGCTGCACGGCCAACATCGGGAGGAGGAGGGAACAGCCAGTCCGGAATCGTCGTCTCCTCAATTTCCGAGCGCCTCCTGGAATCACATCGGGAGATCAGCTCCACCTTCAGGCCGGGGGTCGACGACTGGCAGTTCGTGAACTGGGGATCGTATCCTGCCCAGGGAGGACAGTGTGCCGGCCAGACACTCGGTTCGCTCTGGTACTTCATGCAACGCAAGTCACGCGGCGACGGACAACTCAACGGTCGGTTCGACAACGGAGACGGGTTCAATCCGACACCGAAGCTGTGGCAGGACGATGTCAATGCGTACCGTTTCTGCGCCGTATTGCAGGAAGAGTATTGGCAATCGTATGCAGCGAACTTCTTCGGTCGACTGCAGAGGATAACACCCGACCAGATCACCTACAACGCCATGAAGTATTCGATGATTGTAACCGGTGAACCGCAGTACATCACCGCCGGGGGCGATATCAACGGCTCGTTCACGCGCCATGCGTTGATCATCTATCGAATCCTGGATGGAACGATCTATATCGCCGACCCGAACGATCCGGGCGATCCCGATAGAAAGATCGAATTCTCGGGAGGGAAGTTCTCACCGTATCGCTTTGGAAGCAAAGGAGCAAACTACCCCGGCATCCCCTTCCCCTCCATCGAGTATATCGCAAAAAGTTCGGTCATTGATTATTGCCTCATCAGAAAGCGCTACTACGAGATGATCGACGGGACGATCGGTGAGAATCTCTTCCCGGCCTTCACGATCGAAGCGGAAGCAGACGGCGGAGGATTCATTCCACTTACGGACGGTTATCGTACCGAGAAACGGATTCTGAAATTGCGGGTTACCTCTCCGGAGGTTCTTTTCTATCCCGGCTTCGAGGCGTATCGCGAGGACGGCACCCCCTACGCTCTGGTCGGCAACGAGATCTCGCTGCCGCTCGGACGCCACCGGCTCGGCATTTACGTCTTCGACAGGACCAAACATCCCAACGGTTACGTGGGCTTCAAGTGGTTCAACGTTGAAGTGTGGGAAAAACTTCCAGCCGGCGGAGGGCGCAACGAGGGTGAATGTTCATGCACGATGACGATGAACGGGGTGCCGAAGCCAGTCACCACAACCCGGTTCGAAATAAGCCTCCATATCGAGAACTGGGTCGACACGGGCTTCGTGCTGACGGCCAAGTACCCCGATGGAACAGCTCACCTTGTCGCCCGGGGTTTCACCGGAGCGGGAACCTACCCCCTCTACAGCTTCCGAGAGCAGGGTTCGAATATCCGGGACGCGGATCACGTTTGGCTCCCGACAGAGGGGACCAACACGCTGACCGTTACCGATATCACCAACCAGGTCATCAGAGGAAGTTTCGAGTTCACAAACAACGGCCTCATGGATCCGCCGGCTTTGACGGCGACGGGGACGTTTGTTTGTGGGAGGTAGGATGTGATGCCTAATGGCTTGCTGATCAGCGGCTGTCCGAAGGTCGATCCGCTACATCAGTTTGGTTTGTTGGGCGATAGTCTTTGCGTCGCCGAAATGGAGGTGATTACCATCCGGATTGACAATGGTCATTGCTCATCCTTCGTAGCCCTCGTAATGGCGGATGTAATCCAATACTGGCTGTGCCACTGTGGACGGGTTAATCCCGTTCTTGTGGCAGTACATCGAATCGAACCATTCCAAGATGGGTTTTGGTCCGCGACTCGAGTTGCAACTGCCGCAGCAAATCGCGATAGTCGCCGGGTTGTTCCAGGGCGGCAGGTGGTTCAGATGCTCGATCGTCGCCCAGTCGCGGGTCGATGTCCCACGCACTGGCTCTACCATGTCCTTGCCACAGTAGACGCATTGCTTGTCTCGCGCGCGAACTCGATCCACATCAGATTCCGGCAATCCGTACTTGTTTCCCATAGTAAATTCCTATGCTTTTCCGACGGCCGCCTGCGGCGACTGAACGCCATCACCGCAATCAGGGATAGCTAAAAGGTGGCGGCATTTTTGGAACTACCTTCTCGGCTCATACCGCATCGCCACTGCCCCCGAACCGAACTCCAGCCGGCTCACGAGCTTCAGGTCGATAAGCTTCGATAGTCCCCCGAACAACGTCGGCCCATGGCCCGCAAGTCTGGGGTGCACCACGAACTCGTACTCGTCGATCAATCCCAGCTCCGCCAACGCCAGCGGGAGCGTCACGCCTCCGACGAACAGTCCCTTGCCCGGCTCCCGCTTGAGCTGCTGAACGGCCGTCTCCAGGTCCCCGCGCAGAAGCTCCGCGTTCCAGTCGACCCGGTCCAGAGTGCTCGAGACGACGTACTTCTTTGCCGCGTCGATCGTCCGGGCGAAGGGTTTCGTCCAGTCAGGCATTGCTTCCATCGCCGCCGGGGACCGCCATGCTGCCTCCATCATCTGGTACGTCACCCGGCCAAAGAGGAGGGCATCGGCCCGTTCGATGTTCTCGATCGCGTGACGATGGATCTCTTCGTCCGCGATCCCTGCACGATGGTCGCAGCACCCGTCCAGTGTTATGTTGATGGAATACCGAAGTGGTCGCATATGCAAGACTTCATTTAGTGAGAGGATTGTCTGACGGCAGAGTCAAGCAGCCCTGAAGCGCACAACGAGACAGGGTCGACTTGAACGCTTCCTCAGGCACGGCATCCTACCCATACCGCTCCCTTACTTCCGCGATTGAATTGGCGACAACCCTTTCGAGCACCGACCTGTCGAGATCGGCAAGCTGTCTGAAATACAGGCAGACCTTGCCCATCCTGTGTTTGCCGAGCCTGGAGAGCAAGGCTTGTTGTTCCTCACTTTCAACCAGCACGTAGACAACCAGATCCCGACCGCGGATGGCAAAGCCGACCAGAGGGGCTTCACCGGTTCGCCCGCTTTCGTATGTGTACCGGTAGGAACCATAACCGACGATGCTTGGTCCCCACATTCGTGGTGATTGTCGGGTGACCTTCTTTAGCAGTGCCATCAACGCACGGCAGTCGGCCTGTTGCTGCGCATTGGCTCTTGAGGCGATGTAGTCATCGACACTTGCGTCGGTCGGTTTGGTTTTGTTCTCGGCCATTATGATAGTCCGCGATTGCCGGTTCCGGGTGTTCAACAATATCCGGATGTTTCCTGTCATCCCGCTCGACGGAATCGCCGAACAGTATAGCCCGTGTCGGAAGCAAGATCACGTTTCGGACCACAGCTCAAGAACATTCCCGTTCGGATCCTTGAACATGGCAGTGAAACCGAAGCCCCCGGGTATTTCATACTTCTCCCTGACGACGGCTCCCCCCTCCCTCACGATCTTCTGCAACGTCGCATTGATGGACTCGACTGTAACGGATACGCGTATTCCATCATCCGCCGGCCTGCCGGTCTGATTCAATCCGCCGCTGATGTTCCCTGACTGGAAGACCCTGTACGTCGGACTATAATCCTTAATGGTCCACCCGAATATTATGCTGTAGAATTCACATGCCGCTTCAAGATCGGGAGCAGGGAGTTCGATCCATCCGATTTGACAGTTCATCTCCGGTCTTTCTCTACTGATAGAATGCTACTAACGTCCGGCATCACCGGCAGTGCAGAGCAGACTGTCGGCTGCAACCGGTTGCCGGGCGCAGGGATCTGTCACCCTTGTTCTTGTCGTCCCAGATCATCGGCTCCCAGAGTTCGATCTTGTTCCCTTCCGGATCCATGATCCATGCGAACTTGCCGTTCTCGTGTGATTCCGGTCCCTTGACAATCTCCACGCCTCCTTCACGCAATTGAGCAAGCATCTCATCGAGGTTATCAACCCGATAGTTAATCATGAAGGGAGAGTCGCTGGGACTGAACCACCGGCTCTCCTTTGCAGCGACATGCCGTCATCCCTGCTCTTGAAGAAGAGGCCCCCTATTCCGGTGATCTTTGCCATGGTAAACTCCTGACCGAATGTTCTGATAGACCTGATGGGGAGAGTGTGACATGGTGGCCGAAACAGCATATCGGTC
>CBFGQN010000344.1:0-5020 GCA_965650895.1 uncultured Ignavibacteria bacterium
AGCAAGGTTCTTCCGCTCCGAACGAGACCGTCAGTTCCTCGCTCTGCGTGATGCCGATGATGGTCAGAGGGGGGACCGAACGGTTTCCCCGCATCATCGAACGGGAGGGGGCGGCGGCCTCGCAACCTCGCGGTGTTCCCTCTACTCTGAAATCCACCACGGTCCGGTTGTTGTCGAAATCCTGTTCGTTCGATGCGAACAGATAGATGTCGATCCGGTAATCTCCCGCCTCCGTCGGAGTCCAGTCGGGGAGCGTTATCTCTGCGGTCCCTTGTTCGGGGACGAAGATGGAGACGATTCTGGAGTAGACCTGCGTGAGTTCACCGTTCGGAAGAATCCGGGAAATGCCGACAATCGCCTCTCCCTTCACCGAAGGATCGGCGCCGATGTTCTCCACAACAAACCGTACCGGTACCGGCTGATCGACCCCCACCGTCGACCCGGGCGAAGCGAGTTCGGCCAGACGCAAATCGCAGCCGCTCCCCGGTTCCGGCATGCCGAGCCAGAGGAGCGGAAGCAACAGCAGTCCGCGGAGTCGTGCGGGCAATCTCACCTGTTTCATAATGGAATCCTCTTGTTGAAATGGATCGGCACGCCCTTCCGATCAGGCGGTCCGGACCGACGGCGCGTCCGGCATCGGAGTCCCCGGGGAGAATGTCTCCGGAGTCCGATGCCGTGACGGGGTCGCCGTTGATCGTTCTGTCTTTGCAATGTTCGTCGCAAAGGTAGGGGAGGATTGAAGGGGGCGTCAACCGGACAGAATGCGGACAAGAGAGAGAAAGCTGTGATTCCGGGCGGAATTCAGCGAAAAAAGAACCAAATAGAGGGAGGGAATGAAGTGCCGAAGTGCTATTCGGTTGCCTGAATCCCCTGCAGAAACGATTGCAGGTTCACCGGCGAGTCCAGTCCGATCTTCCCCCGGATCCTCTGTCGGTACTTGTCGATGCTCCGGGGTTCGGTCGTCAGAATCCGGGCGATCTCCTTTGTGGAGAGTCCGATTCTGATCAGCGCGCAGACTTTCAGCTCGGTCGGGGTCAGTTTCGGATAGCGTGCGGCAAGGATGTTCAGGTAATTGCCCTGGAGTCGGCGGAACTGTTCCTCGAAAAGGTTCCAGGATTTTCTTGCGTCGATGACCCCCTCGATTTCGGTCGAGACCATTTTCAACTCCTCCTTTATCTCGCCGCTTGACGAGGTGATCAGAGGGGCCAGACGGTGGAGCATCTTGCGGAGGAAATCGTTTTTCTGGGAGAGGAACATCGTGCCGGTGATCAGTTCCTTCCGGTGATGTTCGGCCGTCTGCTCCAGTTGCCGGTTCTGCAGTCGCAGAATCTCGGTCTCCTTCTCGGCCAGGGCAAGCTCGGCGCGGGCGCGGTCTACTTCGTAGATCATCATCAGGCTCTTCAGGCGGTGATCGGAATCCTCGGTGAAGATCTTCCGCTCGATCGACTGTTGCCGTCTCAGGTGAATGAAGGCGTTCTCCAGGTCGTTCTTCCTTTCGTGAAGTGCGGCCAGAAGTCCGTGAATGGTCCCCTGGATACGCTCGGCATCGATCCGTTCGGCCGCCTCCAGACCTTTGCAGAGTATGGCCAATCCCTCCTCCGGATCGCCGTGTTCGATCTCCATCTCACCGATTTCGGCATAGAGGAGAGCCTGATCGATGACTCCTTCCACCTTTGCGACGGAGCTCCGGGCTTCCGACAGGAAGCGTTCCGTTTCGTCGGTCGATTTCCGTCGGGCCGCCAGGCGGGCCAGACGTATCGCCGCGTATGCCGCCGGGCGGGGATCGTCGATGTCGCGGGCGATCGAGAGGGCGCGCCGGAACAGGGGGGCGGCCTCCCCGGACCGGTTCTGTTCCAGCAGAACGGCTCCGAGATTCAGCAGCGTGCCGGCGACTTCCCGCGGATTGCCGAGCTTCTCCTTGATCTGCAGACTCAGCCGGAAGTGCTCCCCGGCCGCCTCAGGGTTCCCGGTCTGCTGATAGAGGTCGCCGATATTGTTCAACGCCATCGCCTCGTTGCGGCCGTCTCCGATCTCTGCTGAAATGGTGACCGACTGCATGTATGCTTCAAGACTCCGTTCGTAGTCACCCAGAATCCGGTAGCAGCGACCGATATCGATCTGCACGGCCGCGATGCCCGGCTTGTAATCGGTCTGCGTGAACAGCGCCAGACTTTCACGCAGATTCTTCAGTCCTTCGGCATAATCGGAACATTCCAGGCGGGCGCGCCCGAGGTTGTGCAGACATTGGGCAGTGTTCAACTCGTCTCCATCCTCACGACTCAGGGCGAGTCCCTCTTCCAGATATGCGGTCGCTTCGGAGTAGCGTTGCCGGTGAAGGAAAAGGTTCCCGATGTTGTTCTTGACCATCCGCAAATGCCGCCGGTCTCCCAGCTCGATTGCCCGACTGTGGCTTGTCCGGAACCGCGTCAGCGCTTCGGCGTACTCCCCGGCCATCCAGTAGGTATTTCCCAGATTGGTGTTGACTACCATCGCCCGCCGATGATTGCCGACCCGTTCCAGCTTCGGCACCGCTTCCTTCAGCACGGCGATCCCCTGTTCGTATCTGCCCGAACGGGCGTAACATTCTCCAAGCAGGTCCAGACTCTCCGCCTCCATTGCGGGATCGTTGCACCGACGTGCAATGGAGATCGCCTCCTCGGCAAGGGAGATCGCGCGGGATATATCGACCGGGATCAGAGCTTCGGTCAACGTGCAGAGGAGACCGAAGCGTTCGGTATCCCCCGATGCGGAAGCAAGCTGTTCTTCAAGCTCATGCAGTCGGTTGTGCATGGACGGGACCTCCCTCCCTCTCTCTCTGATGAGAATGTATACTACTCTCTGAAAAACTATGGAGAACCGGAGGGGGAGACAAGGAGAAAAATCAGACGTTCCGTCGTTGCATGTCGGGCGAGGGGAATCTTGAAGATCGGTTCGTTGTTGCCTGTGATGGAGATCCGTCCGACCCGGTTCGGTCTGCTCTTTTTTTTATCGGAGAACCGGATGCGGGACCGGCAGGAATTGCCGCTCCGTTTTTAGTAGTTTTCCGGCTGCACTGCAAGTTGCATTAGATGAATATATGAGAACTATGATATCCCTTTGCCGTTCCGTTCCGCTGTCCGTTCTGTTCCTCTTCAGTCTTCTTCACATCTCCTCCCCGACGGCGACTGCGCAGGATCGTACCGTCATTACGATCACCGACAGCGTGATTCACGATGAAGTCAAACCGTTCGGTATCAACATCGGTTCGCGAAACCGGTGGGGGGAGGCGCAGTTCCTGAAGAATCTGATCGATAATCCGGGGTTCGAGCCGGGAGTGATGGGGATGGTGGCCCTGGCCGCCCCCGGCTCCACGCCGACGACGTTTCGTCAGGCCTACTGGAATACCGACTGGGGGGGACACTCCGAAGGGTTCTGGGATAGTGCCGACTACGAAATCGTCTGGGGTGCGGCCAAAGGGAGGAGCGGGACGATCAGAGAGTTCCGCCACGAAAACGGAGCCTATGTTTTCGATCTCGGCGAGACCGGAACGGCTCCCGGCGAGAATGATGTGATGTTTGTCCGGACAACGGTGCCCGGCATCGGCGGGGATACGGCGATTTCCGCTTTCGGACAGGGGCGACCGGGCAGCCCCGGCATTCAGGCGCTCCGATTGAAGAGCGGGGAGACCGACGTCTGGAACTTCTACATGGACAGCTACTGGCGCGACGGCGACAGGTCGATCGGGAAGATGCTGCCGGTGGAGGGGAAGTGGCGCTGTGCGGTCTGGGCAAAGGGAATCGAAGGGGGAGAGAGCGGCCGGGTCACTTTCTTCCGTGAAGGGGAGGCGATCTTTCTGGAGGAGGGCCTTGCGCTGACCGACGAATGGCAACTTTTCGAGTGGGAGTTCGATGTGGAGGAGGGGATCGATCCGATCCGCGAGTACGGCGACGGAGAGTATCGTCCGATCCTCGGCTTCCGTCTGGAGGCGGTTGAGGGGACGGTCCTGTTCGACGACGTTGCACTGGAGCGGAACGACGAGACGAACCCGACGGTCTTCACCGATCTTTTTGTGGAGCGACTGAAGGAACTCCGTCCCGGTATTCTCCGGAATTGGGGAACGCAGTTCGGCGCGACGCTGGAGACCGAACTTTCGGTCGCCTTCGAACGGGGAACCAACGGATACAAACCGGGGGGAGGTCCGGATGCGTGGGGATACTCGCTGCATGAGTTCCTTGAACTTGCCGACGAAGTGGGGGCCGAACCGTGGTATGTGATCCCTCCGACCTTCTCTGCCGAGGATTTGCAGAACCTGATCGAATATCTCGCCGCCCCGGCAACGCTCGATTTCTACTGGGGGATGGAGCGGGCCTCGCTCGGACAGGTGACCCCCTGGACCCAGGTCTTCCCGGTGATTCATCTGGAGTTCGGCAACGAGCTGTGGGGGAGTGCCGAGGGGAACGATCCGTTTCAGGGGGCTTCGGTTCGGGGAGGAGTGCGGCTCGGGCAGATCACCAGCGACCGGTTCGGCATCCTGCGGGAGCACGAGTTCTATGAACCGGTCCGGTTGAACCTGATCGTCGGCGGACAGGCCGGTTATCCAGGTCGGCAGCAGGAACTGGAGGTGAACGGACGGGAGCACGACGCCGTTGCCCTGGCCCCCTACTTCGGGATATTGAATACCTGGACGAACGATCAGGAGATCTTCGGTCCCCTTCTGGCCCATCCGACATGGCAGAGCAGTCCGGAGGGAGAAATGGCTGAAAGCTACGGCTACCTGCAGGAGGGGGGACAGGGGACGAAGCCGGCGATCTATGAAATCAATTTCCACACGACCGGCGGGAACGCCCCGATCGACGTCCGGAACGATTATCTGACGAGTGCCGCCGGCGCGCTTGCCCTCCCCCTGGCGATGCTGACGTATCAGCGGGAGTTCGGGGTGCTTGACCAGGCGGCCTTTACCTCGCTCGGCTACTCGTTCCGGATAGGGAACGGCGAGTATGCGCGGGTCTGGGGGATGCTGCGCGATCTCTACGCCACCGGA
>CBFGQN010000345.1:0-5017 GCA_965650895.1 uncultured Ignavibacteria bacterium
GAACGCGCAGATCGAGATCCGGAGCAATGCGACGGCCGGAATGACGGTGATTGATCTGGTCGGTACTTCGGCCGCTGCGGGTCTGGGAGAAGAGGAAGACGGTTCGTCGATCAATGCGAGTCGCGGAGATGAGGAGGCCGGACGGAGGATCGCGATGACGCATCTGGCATTGGGAGCCGTGTCGCCGAACCCTGCACGGGACGTCGTGACGATTCCGTTCATGGTCCCGACGACCGGTCAGGTGAACCTGGAACTGTTCGATGCTTCCGGACGGATGGTCAGGCAGATCGTCGGCAGCGAATATGAACCGGGAGCCTACAGTGTCGACGTCGATCTTTCGGATATGCCGAGCGGCATCTATCACTGCCGGCTGTATTCGGCCGGGGATATGGTGACCCGCGTGATTCAGATCGTCAAGTAGAGATCAACGGGTGCTTCTTTCGCAGAACATCGATTGATGAAACAGGCGGGGATAGTAGACAATACTATCCCCGCCTGACGTTTTTTCGAGAGAAAACGAAGAAAAAGAGGCCTGCTGAAATGGAGGGAGAGGGGTGGTCCTCTCTCCGTTCTTCGTCCCGGAGTTGGTATTGAAATATTTCCTTGCATAGTCGGGAAAATCTTCTCATGTTATGTCCGCGGGTTACCCTGCATTCTTCTCAGCTACTCTTCAGGAAAAAGGGGGCGAGGTGTGTGTGGGGGCATGCCGGTTGTCGGCATGAAATTTTCATAGAAGTATAACAGATGTTCCAAGCTATGGAACGCCGGTCGTGGAAACCGTACCGTGTGGCTATGGGATCTTTCCCTGTCCGGCGGATGATGTACCGGGAAGTTACGTATGCTCCTGCTCTCATATTCGTGTGAAGCCTTCTCTGCAACACCATCTTTTTCCATACGGACTGCATATATCCGGAACCCGTTCCGGCGGATGCAGTCTCTACAAGGCAGCCGGCGATGGTTGCCGACCCGAAAGACCTGAAATTCACATACCTTCACATACACATATCATTTTCTGGGAAAGGACGTATGAAAAAACTATCACTGCTTGCGCTGGCATTGCTGCTCGGGGGCCTGACAAGTGCCCGGGCTGACCTGTCCGGCTATCAATTCTATGTGGGAACCGGGTCAGGGACCAACATGGCATCTGCGACGACCATCATCGGCAACGGCGTCGATGACGGTACCTCCGGTATTCAGAACATCGGATTTACTTTTGTTTTCAACGGCGTCTCCTACACGCAGTACTCGGTCAGCTCCAACGGAGCGATGAGGCTGGGAAGCACCACGGTGACAGGGGGGTTCGGGAACAGCCTGACCGCGACGTTGCCGATGATTGCCGGGTTCTATGACGATATGCACACCGGCGTCTACGATGCGGGTGGTTACGTCAAGGCGGTGGTGACCGGCAGTGCTCCGAACCGGGTACTGAGCATCGAGTGGCGGGTTCGGGCCTACGGCTCGTCGCTCGGCACCGAAGCCGAGATTTACCGGTGGCAGGTGCGTCTCTACGAGACGAGCAACAAAATCGAGTTCTACTACAGCAAGATGCGATCCGACTACACAACCAGTGCTTCGATCGGCATCGCAGCGAGCGGCACAGCCAACGATTTTATCAGCGTTACTCCCGGCTCGCCGATTTCCTTCAGCCGGACAGCCATCAACAATTCCGCCAACATCGGGTCGACCACAAATGCATTCAATGCGAACCTGCTGCTGACCTTCAGTCCGTGTCTGGCGAATGTCTCGATTGCCGGCAATCCGGCACAGGGAGGGACCCTCGCGATGAACGAAGGAGACAGCCTGCTTCTGAATCGGGAGGTCTCGAACGGTGAGGATCAGACATTCCAGCCGTTCACGGTCAGTCTGGGGGGGGCAATCCCGGCATGTGCTTCGCGGCAGTATATCTACCTGGTTACCGGAACGTTTGCAGCCGACTATTCGATCAGTCCCCAGGTCGGTGTGTTGAACGACGGCCAGACGAACACACCGCAGTTGACCTTCCGGCCGAGCGGTCTGGGCGTACGCACAGCCACGCTTATCGTGCTTGACGACAACGGCTTCTTCCGCACATACAATCTTGCCGGTGTCGGGGTGCCCCGCATTGCGTGGATCGGCAACCCGGCACAGGGAGGAACACCGGAGCTGAACGATGCGGACCTGCTGATGCAGTCGGTGGAAGTCAACCGGAATTCTTCCGGCAGTTTTACGCCGATCACGATCAAGAACAACGGAGCCAACCTCAGCGCTCCTCCGGCGCAGGTGACCTACACGATCATCGATCCGACCGGTCAGTATTCGATCAGTCCGACATCGGCTTCGCTGAGTGCCGGACAGTCCTCGACGCCGACGATTACCTTTACGCCGACGCTGACCGGAGAGCAGCGGGCGTTGCTGCGCGTCAATGCCGACGGCGAAGTGCGGACGTTCTCACTGGCGGCCTACTCACTGGCCCCCTCTGCCGAGTTTACTCTTGACGGCACTCCTGTCGTATCCGGCGCTACCTTCTTCAATCGGACGGTTCTTTGTATGTCCGATATCGTTACCGTGCCGGTGACGATCCGGAACACCAACCGCGTCAACGTCGAGGTCAATGAAATTATCGTCTATGCAACCGATTCGGAAATCCGTCAGGGCGCTCCTCCCTATCCGATCCTTCGCGATCAGTTCGGCGACCGGATGCGCTCGATCGAGTACATACTGACCGAGCAGCCGGGACAGGCACCGTACCTGAAGAATCCGCGTCCGAGCCTTCCGGTAGTGATCGCTCCGGGAGAGACGAAAACGCTCTATCTGAACTACCTGCCGATCTCTCCCGGGTTCCGGTTTGCACGGATGTTCATCCGGACCAACAGCGAGAACTTCACGGGGGCGGAGATCGGATCGTATGATCCGGGTTCGACACCTGTCCAGATCGAAGGCCTCTTCAACATCGATCTGTTCGGCAAGGCGATCGGATCGAAGATCGCCGGAGAGAACGACGAGAAGCTTCCCAGACCCCTCACTTTTGACGATGTGGACATCAGAGAGCGTGAGGTGGCGAAGACCTGGGTACAGAACAATGGCGAGTGCGATCTGCTGATCTCGAAGTCGGAAGTCCGGATCATGAACGGCGACGTCAACGAATTCGAGCTCCTCTCGGTCTTCCCGAACACGTCGGTCAGCGGCGACAACTACGTCTTCCCTCCCGGAACGGGAGATTCGATTGTCGCGGCTTTTGCACCGGCAACCTTCGGTTCGCGCCGGGCCTCGATTCGCCTGGTGACGAACGATTCCACCCTCGTACTTCCGGGCGTCAGCGAGCGGGGGGCCTACTATCTTGACCTGTACGGCGTCGGCAAGGTCGGTCTGGAAGCCCGCAACCTCAGACTGAACCCGGCCGTGATCGACGGCGAATCGAGCCACGGGACGATGTCGATCGAGAACACCTCCGGGGAAGCGGTTACCGTTATCGGTATCGAGATTGTGGGAGGAAATGGTGAGATCGTCGAGGACGGCGCCAAGCCGTGGCCGAGCCTCCCGGTGGTTCTTGTTCCGGGACAGCAGCTGGATCTTGGATTTGCACTGGTGCCGGCCGCCGGAGGAGCCGAGGGCGTACGCGAGGCTCAGGCCCGACTTCTGCTGAACAACGGCGACACGGTCGTTGCCGTGATTTCGGGCTATGCAGGAAAGCGGACGCTGGCGGTAAGCCCGGGTGCGGCCTTCACGACGACGAAAATTGCCGTCGGCGAACTGGCTCGTACCGTTGTCGTTCTCTCGAATACGGGGACGCTTCCGGTCCGTCTGAACGATCCGGCGATCACCGGTGTGAACAAGGATGATTACACCATCAGTCCTCTTCGTCGCCGTGTTCTTGAGCCGGGGCAGATTGAAGTGTTCGAATTGACGTATGTCCCGCAGGTTCCTGGAGCATCAAGCGCACAACTGGAGTTCGGCAGCAATGCGACAAACGGACTTCTGACGGTGCAGTTGGGAGGGGAGGCAAGCAGCACGATTCATGTAGATGATCCGAGCGGTTCATCGGCAACCCAGGTGACGCCGGGTGCGGATCTGAGCCGGGCGTCGGCCGCCCTGGCGATCGACCGGCTGACCTTCCGCTCCGTCGCACCGAATCCGGCCCGCAGTCTGGTGGACGTCACGTTTGTGGTGCCGGGGCAGGGAACTGTCGAACTGGGTCTGTACGATGCGACCGGAGCTCTTGTAAAGATGGTCGACAAGGGGGATTTCGCTCAGGGTGAGCATACGCTCCGGGTCGATCTGACCGGTCTTTCAAGCGGAACCTATTATTGTGCACTGCGCCAGGGAGACCATTTGGTTACCCGGACGGTGACGGTGGTCCGTTAGAGGATGCGGTATGAAAATATCGCCGGTCTTCTCTTCGAGGTCCGGTGAAATACAGAGCGGGGATAACGGCTTCCGGGCGGTTATCCCCGCTGTCATTTTGCGAATAATTGCCCAGAATACTTCCCGGTCGGCATAAACACGAAAGAAATGCTTGACCGGGAGGGAAGAGAGGGCGTATTTTGGCGTCGTGTGTAACATTGTATTCAGGCATCTGGTCTTCAGGACGATAATCTAATCTCTCGTCATTATACATAAACAATACAGAGGAGAATCCACATGAGTCCCCGTTACCGTCTCTGTTCAATTTCGGGTATCGCCTTGATGGCGATACTCCTTTCCACTACCGTTCTTTCGGCACAAATCGGACGTGAGTACACGTTCAGCACAAGCTCGGACACGTACACATCGATCACCGCAGGCAACGAGGTGATCAGTGGTACGACTACAAGTACGTACGGAACATTCGACGAAAGTCGGACTGCCGGTCCCTTCAACATCGGATTCAACTTCGTTTTCAACTGCGTCACCTACACGCAGTTTACCGTCGGGGTGGGGGGATATATGGTACTGGGAACCACTTCCTACGGCACGACCAGCAACAGCCTGAATGCGTCGGGTGTTTACCCGATCATCGCCCCCTTCTGGGACCAGCAGCACATGTATGACGGCGCCTGTT
>CBFGQN010000346.1:0-5014 GCA_965650895.1 uncultured Ignavibacteria bacterium
CCGAACGTGGGAAATCCCACCCCAACCTTAGGCATCCACTTCCGGAAGCCGGCTCTTCCAGTCCGTCGTGTCGACGAACTTCGTATCGAAGTCCCCGCTCAGGAACTGTTCGTGGGCCATCATCATGCTATGGAACGGGATCGTGGTTTTCACTCCTTCGATGATGCACTCATCCAGAGCGCGGCGCATCTTCAGGATGGCGTCGGTGCGGGAATCGCCGAAGGTGATGATCTTTTCCAGAATAGAGTCATAGGTCGGCGGGATGACGTAGCCCTGGTAGATATGCGAATCGACCCGGACTCCGTGGCCGCCGGGGAAGTGGAGGGTGGAGATCACGCCGGGACTCGGGCGGAAATCATGATAGGGATCTTCTGCATTGATCCGGACTTCGATGGCGTGCCACAACGGATCGCATTCTTTCAGCGAAAGCTTCTCTCCGGCTGCGACGGAGATCTGTTCCTTGATAAGGTCGATTCCCAGCGATTCTTCGGTGACCGGATGTTCGACCTGGATCCGGGTATTCATCTCCATGAAGTAGAAGTCCCTGTTCTTGTCGACAAGGAATTCTATTGTTCCGGCTCCCAGATAGTTGACGTATTCGCACCCGGCGACGGCTGCCTCTCCCATTCTGCGGCGGAGGTCCGAGTCGAGGATCGGCGAGGGGGATTCCTCGATCAGTTTCTGATGGCGTCGCTGGATCGAGCATTCCCGTTCGTTCAGGTGAATGCGGTTGCCGTGGGCATCGCACATTACCTGGATTTCAATGTGGCGGGGTTCCTCGACAAATTTTTCGATGTAGACGGTGTCATCTCCGAAGGCCGCTTTCGCCTCGTTCCGGGCGGCGTTGAAAGCCCGTTCAAGGGCCGATGCCTCCGGGACGACGCGCATCCCTTTTCCGCCTCCTCCGGCCGATGCCTTGATCAGGATGGGATAGCCGCTCTCCTCGCCGATTGCCCGGGCTTCCTCAAGCGTCGCCACGGCCCCCTTGCTTCCCGGTATCACCGGGACGCCCGCCTCCCGCATCGTCTCCTTTGCCACGGATTTATCCCCCATCCTGGAGATCTGCTCCGGTGTCGGTCCGATGAAGGTGATGCCGCTTTCGGCACAGATTTCGGCGAATCGGGCGTTCTCGGCCAGGAATCCGTAGCCCGGATGGATTGCATCGGCGTTGGTAATCTGCGCTGCGGAGATAATGCGGGGAATATTCAGATAGCTCTCGGAGCCGGGAGGAGGGCCGATGCAGACAACTTCGTCGGCATAGCGGACGTGGAGCGATTCCTTGTCGGCCGTGGAGTAGACGCCGACAGTCTTTATGCCGAGTTCGCGACAGGCGCGGATGACGCGAAGGGCAATTTCTCCACGGTTGGCAATGAGAATCTTCTTGAACATCAAGCGCTCTTCCTACGAATTACTTCTCGATCAAAAAGAGTACCTGGTTGTACTCTACCGGCTGGGCGTTCTCCACAAGAATCTTTGCAATGCGACCGCTGATGTCCGATTCGATCTCATTCATCAACTTCATCGCCTCGACAATGCAGAGAACCTCTCCGGTCTTCACTTCGGATCCAACTTCTACAAACGATTCGGCTTCGGGATTCGGTGCGCGATAGAACGTGCCGACAATCGGGGAACGGATTTCGTGGTAAGAGGCACCCGGTATCTCCTCGGGTTTCTCCTCCGCATCGGTTCGCTCATGTTGCGCCGGCGGAGAAGTCCATTCCTGTCCGGTTGTTGAAGCGGTCGGCGGGGGGACCGAAGGAATCTGAGCCGCCTGAGGAGTGACGAGATGATAGGACGTCCCCTCAGCGGTTTCCTTCTTCGGATTCTTCGTCAGCCGAATGGCGGTCCCCTCTTTCTCGATCTTCAGATCGTTGACCGAGCTTTCGTCGAACAGCTCAAGCAGTTTTTTCAGGTAGTCGATATCGATCATGGTCGGGATTCTCTGAATATCAGTTCTTGACGCGGTCAAGATATTGACCGGTGCGTGTATCGACCCGAACCTCATCCCCCTCGTTGATGAACAGGGGGACCGAGATGGTGGCACCCGATTCAAGCGTGGCGGGCTTGGTTGCCGAGCTTGCCGTATCTCCCCGGACGCCCGGTTCGGTCTCGGAGATGACAAGGTTGACGTGAGGAGGGAGTTCCACCTGAACGACCTCGTTGTCGACGAAAGAGATCGATACGTCTCCGGACTCCTTCAGAAATCCGGCCGCCTGGCCGACGATGTCGACCGGAATCGGCGTCTGCTCGTAGGTCTCGGTATCCATGAACACCATGCTCTCCCCCTCGCGATAGAGGTACTGCATGTCCTTGCGGTCAACCCGGACGGTTTCGATCTCTTCACCGGAACGGAACCGATGCTCCATCAACTTTCCGTCCCGCATCTTGCGGAGCTTGACCTGATAGAATGCCCGGAGGTTGCCCGGAGTCCGGTGGATGCTTTCAAGGACCGTACAGAGTTCACCATTGTGCATGATGACAAGTCCGGGACGCAAATCGGATGTAGAACCCATACAAGCGAAGTATTGGCGAAAATTGAATTGGTGTGTCGTTCGATAGAGCCGGTACCGACCGGCCGGACATTTGCGGTTCCGGCCGGTCGGTACTGTGTAGAGGTGCCGAGCAGATTCGAACTGCTGTACGAGGTTTTGCAGACCTCTGCCTAACCGCTCGGCCACGGCACCCTGTTCCGTTTTCCGAACTCATTTCCGCCGACGGCGGCCGGAAGCCTGAATTCAGGAACGACAAAGATAGAGTTCCGGCTCTATCCCCGCAAGTCCGGGAATGTGTGCGGGTTGTAACGCTTTGGTCGGCAGGGGGAGAACGGGTACCGGAAATACCATGAGTGCAAAGGGGAGCAGGGATACGAAAGAAGGTTGTTGCAGTGATGGTGTCGGGAGGATTTTCGGGGTCGTGGAATTTTTTTTCTTCCCAGGTGAGAAGTTTTTTCCTCTCGCGTGCCTTATAGGCACATCGGGATGGTGTGGCGCGTAGAACACGTTTATCATCCCAACGACGAGATCCCTGGCATTGCCGTAGACAGCCCCGATTGCCCTGTGATCTCACCCACTGACCCCGTCACTCCATTGCCCCACATCGTTCTACGCGCCACACAACGTCCCGAATCCATCCCTTCGCAGACACCTTCCCTTCTGTTTCTGAGTCCGCACCGATTCTTCAGCTACGTCTGCATGGCGACTGCATTGAAGATTACGGCGGATTGTTCTTGTCCGGAACCGGACAATGGAGACTGTGGAAGCTGGTTGATGTCCATCGCTCAGGAAGGGTGTGTTGGGATTATTTGCCGTCAGTTGATTTTTTTCTTCCCAGGTGAGAAGTTTTTTCCCTTCGCGTGTCTTATAGGTATTATCGGGATAGTGTGGCGCGTAGAACACGTTTATCATCGCTACCCTTCAAGAGATCACTCACTTGCCGTAGATGCCCAATTGCCCTGTGATCTCACCCATCGACCTCGTCACTCCATTGCTCCACATCGTTCTACGCGCCACACACAATCCCGGTTTTTTTTGCCAGCTACCCTAACTATCCGGCTCCGCTGAAAGTTCCAGTTCGTTCCCTTCAGCGTCAAAAAAAATTTCGCTCAGCAATTTTCCGTCAAATTCCCTGTATAGTCGCACCATGCGTGCCGCCCCCTGATGTTCGTTTCTGCCGACGGGATTCCCCTGATGATCGGTAGCCCGCCACTCCGTCAGTCTTCCGGACGTGTCATAGTCATACTCAATTCGCCCCACACCGGAGCTGTCAGTCATCGGTTGTCCTTCCTGATTGTAATACGTGACCGATACCGGCCGGCCGCAGGCATTCCGTTTATAGTGCTTGCCGTAGACCCCGTCGGGGAAAGTGACGGGACGCCGGGCGAGGTCGAGCGGATATTCCTCGATCACGTGGCCTTGTCCGTCGGTTCTGAACCGGCGGAACCAGGCCTGACGGTCAAGGGGTGCAAACTGGGAATTCCAGATATCCTCTTCCGACCCGTAGTATTGTTTGTTATTGCTGTATCGCCATTCCTGCAAAATGTTCCCTTCTTCGTTGGGACGGAACATCGAACGTGTGACTGCGTTGACCCGCTCCACCCGATCTCCCTTCTCGTCGATCAGGGTATACATCACCAGAAATCCCGTGCTGTCGTACAGCGCCGCCTCACCGTAAGCAACACCGATTTGCACCGGCATTCCTGAAGGATTGTGCCATGTCCGATGAACTGCGATCGATCCGCTCTGAAGCGTATCGTATCGGAACTTCATAATCGTCCAGGGCTCCCGTGTATTCAGGTTGCCGAAGAAAAGCCTTGTGATTTTCTCGGGACGTCCCGAGGCATCATAATCGACGCCGTAACAGTACGGAGCGACGGTTGCCGAGTCGATCTGCAGACAGAGTGTCGGGAGGCGACGGGAGTCGAGCGAGAAATGCAGGAAGTAAGCGTCTGCCGGGGGGGCTCCCTGTGCGGTTACAGCAGGGGGGATGCAGAGAAGGAACGAAAGCGTAGTGAGAATATGTCGTATGCGTTGATAAGTCATAAATCTGAAAACGTGCAAAGAGCGTGCCGTCCTCCGAAACGGAGGGGACTGACGAACGACGTGAAAAAAAGTTGATTTCAGGGAATCTTCCCCTGCATAACGATGAATCGGGTTCGATTCCGTAGCTTTGCTGATCTTCATCAGTAATGAAACCGACTCTTAATATACCGAACGCGGTCACGGCCTCACGCATTTTGCTGACGCCCCTTTTTCTCTGGTTGCTTCTGAGTGACAACGGGGTGATGGTACAGCTTGCCGCCGGAATCTTTCTTATCGCTGCGGTCAGCGACTGGTACGACGGATGGCATGCACGCCGCTACAACGCGATGAGTCCGTTCGGGGCTTTCTTCGATCCGCTGGCCGACAAAATTTTCATCGGTGCCGCTTTCTTTGCCTTTGTGGCCCTGGGGGTTCTTGAGTTCTGGATGGTACTGATCATTGTCGGACGGGATATCCTGACGACGCTTCTGCGGGTG
>CBFGQN010000347.1:0-4989 GCA_965650895.1 uncultured Ignavibacteria bacterium
TGAGATGTACCGGGAAGAGCAAACCTGTGCCGAACGTGAAGGTGTGATTGGCCGAGCTTCCCGAACCGTCAAACCCGAAGCGGCGCAGGTTGATCACGCCGGGGGCCCGCTCGATTGCGTGAGGTGTGCCGATCCGGTATCCGACCGATGAGATGAATCGTGTCGGCTCCTGTGCCTGACAGTGAGAGAAGCCCATGTGAACCAATGCGGGAAGAACAAGCATCAGAGAAACGATTCCGCCTGATGATGGGTTCATGATCTTCTTTCGGTTCCTGATCTTCTTCAAAGGGATTCAGCGTGAACGTTACGTCGGCACAGTCAATATACCATAGCGATGCGACGGGGGAGCGGGGTGGTCTCTCTCCCGTCGCATCAACCTGTTCGGCCCGCTTCGCGATTGGTTATCGATCTCTCTGCCGGTTCAATGAGGCCACTCCACGGAAATCCATGTCGGCCCCCCCTCCGGTCGATAGCTGTTCCCCAGAGAATCGGCATGCCACATATTTTTGAGCATACCGTGGTTTGTTCCGGCATGGTCCGACAGGATCTCTCCCTCTCCTTCCTCCATCGGATAGTAGGTGATCAGGCCTGCCTCATTTCCGGAGAGACGCATGCGCATCGTCGCCCGAATCTCCTCGGCTGTGCGGGCTTTGCTCCAGACACGAATCTCATCGAGTTGTCCCTGGAAGAGTGTTGGCGTCGGATCGTCTCCGACTATGGAATCGGCCTTGACCAGAACAAACTGTCCGAGTTTCGGTCCCCACCTCCAGCTGTCAGTGGAGGTCATGGATGTCCCTGTGGCCTCAAGCTCTCCATTGATGTACATCTTCAGTTGCTCGGTTCGGTTGTCGTATGTACAGGCAATGTGTGTCCATCGATCGGTTGCAAGAGGGGCTGATCCGGAAATCGTGGGTGCAGGACCGTTATAGGTCAACACAGTAAATTTCGGTCTGCCGTTTTCCAGAAAATTCAGACGGTAAAAACCGTAATGAGCCGCTATTGTTCCGCGGAGGAAAGGCTTCACCCAGAGTTCAATCGTCAGGGCATCATAGGTCACTGCGGTCGAATCGTAGTAGTAGTTGGTGAACTTGCCGAAGTCGTCGATGCCGTCGAACTGCAGGGCGTATCCGGATTCCGGTTCCGCCGGGTCAAATGCATCAGTGCAGCCTCCCAGCAGGAGTGTCAGGAAGATGAGGGGTACGGAGGGTACGAGGGGGCGGTTGGTGTTGTCCGGTCGTTTCATGATGGTCTCCTTCGGTTTCTCGGGTTGGTTGTTCGGGCTTGCGTTATTGACGATCCGGTGGATTGAAACCTGACACTCGGCCGGGTGGGGATACCCCTGTCAGGTTCCGGCGTGTTTTGTCGTCATACCGATACTCCTGAAGTTACGGGAGTAATACAGTGGAAGCGGAATTCAGATACCATCAACGAGGCGGAAACGGCAGTGAACGGCACCGGCAGACGTTCCGGAGAGAACCGACGTGTGCAGGAGAGAGAACGGGATCTCTTCCGGCGGTTCCTGCGCGGAGACAACGGCGCCTTCCACACGCTTTTCACCGAGCGGAACCAGTCGGTCTTCAACTACTGTCTGAAGCTTGTCGGGAACGTTCAGGTTGCCGAGGACATGCTGCAGGAGACCTGGATTCGGGTGATCGGGATGAGGGGGAGGGAAGAGCCGGAGGAGATCCGCAATCCGGTCGGTCTGCTGATCCGTATCGCACGCAACCTCTGTCTGGATTATCTGAAGTCACGTCGGGCCACCGAACCGTTGAACGGCCTGAGCGAAGGGGAGATGCCGTCATACCGCATCCCCGAGCAGGAGACCGGCGAGGAGATTGTGGGGCGTTGTCTGCAACGTCTTCCGTTCGATTACCGCGAAACGCTTGTGCTGAACATCTACAGCGGCTATTCCTTCGAGGAGATTGCGGTGATTCTGGACAAATCTCCCGAAGCGATCTGGGCCCGCGCTTCCCGGGCAAGAAGGAGACTGCGCGAACTTGTTGAAGAAGAGTTGAGGAGAGAGGAAAGGGCATTGAAGGTGATGACCCGACCCCCTCAGAAGAATACCGGATAACCATGAACGAACAGAACGATCTGATCACCGCCTATCTCGACGGCACGTTGCCGCCGGAGGCCCGGGCCGAGTTCGAACGCCTTCTGCGGAGCGACAGCGGTCTGCGGGGAAGTCTGGAGGCCGAACGGTTGATCCGCGACACGATGCACAAAGAGCTTGCCGCCTTCCCTTCCGTGTCCGGCTCACCCTCTGCTGCACTGCTGGCCCGGCTGGAGGCGACCGGCACGACGGCGGTTGCGGGGGCCGGGGCGACAGGAGTGCTCGGCACGATTTTCGGCACATCTCTCGGTCTGACTATCGTGACCGCTGTCGGCGCAGCCGGTCTGTTGCTCGGTCTCCTTCTGGCCCCGTCTCTTTTTGATGATCGATTGCTGCCTGTGGTCGTGACAGATCGGAAAGCGGCAGTGCAGCGTGAGAGTGCCGGGCAGGAAGATCAGGGAAGGTCTATGGAGGATTCGGCAGCGATCATTCGATCCTTTGTCCCTTCTGCTATAAGCGAAGGGTCTTCTCGTATGAACGAAGAGAGATCTCCTTCCACCACGTCCCAGCCCCTGACTTCTTCACATTCAACAAGAGACATCAGAAACATTCCGACCGACCGACCCGATTCTTCCGGTCTGTCCGCAAAGGAATCCGGGGTGGAGAAAAGGAATGCGATGATGGACTACCTGAGGCGAGGAGGAGAGAGGGAGGAACTTCCGGTTGTCAGGAGCGATTCGATCCGGCTGAATCTGAAGCTGGATCCGGATCGGTAGATAAGGGGGCTCTTTGGACGTACGGTATTTGTCGGCACTCTACAATCCTACTTCCAGCCCCACATGCATCGTGATCTCTCCCCGCTCGTAATCCCGCCGTGCGGCAAACGAAAGCCGCGGATTGTCGCCGATGTCGAGCGGGGTCTCCAGAAAGAACCCGCCGGAGATGTCACCGCGACTGTTTGCTCCGAGACGGAAGCCGAGACTTGCCTCCGGTGCGATTCGTGCCGGGACGGCCTCGACGGCGATTCCGGCAATCGGATCGGCGATGAAGTCGTAGCGGAGCTCACCTGTGGTCAGGATATAGGTGCGGGGGGTGAGACTTCGCCGGACAAGGGTGCCGGTCGGATCTTTCCGTTCGGTCACGCTCCGTTCCTCCAGCGGATGGATGTAGGATGTGGTGATCCGCGTCTCGGTCGGAATCGGTTCGTGAAGTCCTTCCCGGTACGTGGCGTTCATTGCTCCGGCAATGTTGTTGATTGCGACGCCGAAAACCAGTTGCTCGCGGAAGACGACCATGCCGCAGAGGTCGAGCGTCACTCCCCACGATCCTCCCTCGATACCGTTGAGATCGTACCGCAGATACCTGATCGCCCCGCCGACACTTCCCGGTCCGATCCCGAGTCCGCCGCCGAGCGTCACCGCCAGATCCTGACTTGTCGTCAGACCCAGAGACTGCTCGGTGATGGTCCGCCGGTCGATGTCGCTGACCCGGTAGCCGCTGATGCCGATGCCGATACCGGCAAACTCATCGATCGGTGCGGCCAGCGCGGTCTGAAAGGATTTCTGCGGCGACGTCAGGAACGACCAGGCGAAGGCGACCGAGGGTTGCCGCAATCGGGTGAGGGCGGCCGGATTGCCGAAAAGGGTTCCCGCTCCCCCGGACCAGATATTCAGCACCCCGCTCATTGCCGCTTCCGCCGGCCCGTCGGCCCGCCGCAGCGCGCTCCCGGCGTAGCCCCCCTGTGCTGAAAGTTGTGTGGAGAAGAGAAGGAGAAGAAGAACTATCGGAACTGCTCGGGACATGAACGTCAGCTTTGTGCCCCTTTGTACTCTTTGTGTCTTTGTGGTAAGGATTCACCACCAAGTCACAAAGGGCACAAAGAAGCACGAAAAAGTTAGCGGGTCAGCATGATTTTCTTGGTGATCCGCTGCCCCAGTGCTTCGACGACCACGAAGCAGGGACCGTTGGAGAGACTCCGTGTGTCGAACTGGAAGAGGTATTCCCCCTTCGGAGCCGATGTCGTCGGGTCCAGACTGATCTCCCTGCCGAGCAGATTGTGGAGCGAGACCTTGACCGGATTGGCGTCCTGCGGGAAGTAGACCCAGACTTTGATGGTCTCGCTTTCAACCGAGCGGACGACCTTGACGGTCATTTTCCCCGGTTTTTCAGGCGGATCCTGCTGCCGGATGAACTCGCCGACCAGAGCGGATGAAGGGGGGGGAGGAACCAGTCCGGAGGCCCGGACCGCACTGACGCCGACAGGCATCAGACATAACATGAGTAAAAATTGTAAAAATCGACGGTTCACTGGCTTTTCACAATGGCTATGGGTAAGACAACCTGTTCTCCGGCACCGGAGGAAATAACGCAAATATACGTCCCATTTGCAACTATTTCACCAAGGGAATTTCTTCCATCCCAAAATTCTCTGTTTCTCCCGGCTTCGCGTCTCTCTCCATCGATAACTTTCCGGACGATAGTGCGCGCTCCGTCGAAGATGGTGATCGACACGGTTCCCGGTTCCTGCAGGGCGTAAACGATCGCCGCCCCATCCCCCCCGATGTCCGGTCCGAAGGGATCAAACGGGTTCGGCGCAACGTAGGCCCCCTCAACCCGGTTGACCTTGAATGAGGTGAATCCGAAGGTGCAGTCCTCCCCTTCGGCACAGCGGATGCAGAGTCTGACTGTGTCGATAAAACCGGAGGGAACTTCAAACCGGAACTCTCCGGCCGATGCCGGAACGGTCCCGAGTGCCTGCCAGAGCGTTGCGTCACCTCTGCCGATGGCGATCTCGAGGTTGCTGCAGAAAAACTGATCCGTTTCCCAGGTCACCGACCGGAGCCGTTCCCGGTTGGAATCGACCCGTTCCACGCTGATCTCCTCGACCAGAGGAATTGTAATGGTGATCGGATTGGAAACGCTCAGGATGCTGTCGG
>CBFGQN010000348.1:0-4988 GCA_965650895.1 uncultured Ignavibacteria bacterium
GATTGATCTGGATGATGAAGCGGAGAACTGTGAGGTAGAGTTGTTCGATATGCAGGGGCGACGCATGTTCAAGAAGACATTTACCGGTACCCGAAGGATCAGGATCGCTGATCTCGATCCGTTAGATAACGGTATTTATCTTTTAAAGGTTGTCGAAAACGGGAAACCGACTGTCTACTCAAAAATCACGAAGATCGAACAGTGAGTTTATCTCTATTCACAACATGCATGCTGACGGCTTTGACGTTGCTGTCATGCAGTCGCAAGGGTGGAGTGGTTCAGACTGAAGAGTCCTCCATCAGGATCGACAATGCCACGGAGTACGCTCTTTCCGAGGTCTCGCTGCTCTCGATTTCATTTGAAGATCTTGAACCGGGAGGAACTTCGAAGTACAAGACTCTGAAATCCGATGCAGTGGAGATGGATCCGATACTTCAATTCAAGGTAGAAGGAGAGCAGTTTGTGATCTATGTCAGCATCCCTTCCTCCGGAGCGTACACGTATTCAATCGATAGCCTTGATCGGGAAATGCAGATGATCTATCTCTCAGTAGGGAAAGACTAACCCTCTGTCAGAACAGAAAAGAACACGCCGTATCCGAAAGCCGGATACGGCGTGTTCTTTTCTGCCTGTTTTTTTCAGCAAAGGATAGCTTTCCCCTACAACCTCGCCACCACCTTCAACCGGTTCTCAGCCCGTGCCAGGGCGGCCTCGGCGCGGGTCCGGCTGATGTTGGAGCCGGGGTTGGTCCGGGCTTCACGGATGCGCTCTTCGGCCCGTGCCTTTGCGCCCCGGGCCCGCTCGGTGTTGATCTCGGCGGCCGGTTCGATCGTCTCGGAGAGAACCGTCACCTCGTTCAGCCGGACCTCGGCAAAGCCACCCGAAGAGGCGAATACCTGCTCCTTCCCGCTTTCATCGGTCAGGCGAATCTCCCCCACCTCCAGCTCCGTCAGCAACGGAGCGTGGTTGATCAGGACCTGAAACGTCCCCTGCGTTCCCGGAAGCGTGACGATCTCCGCACTCCCCTGCCATGCAACGCCCTCCGGCGTCCGAATATCGAGTTGAAAGGTCTTGGCCATTCTTTGTCGGCTTTGAGTGGTCGGGCTTGTTCAGCGGTCAGCTATCAGCTTTGAGCAGTCAGCTTTCAGCGGCCAGGCCGGAGCCCACTCATTTTTGAATTTTGAATTTTTACTTTTGCATTCCCTGCATTACGCCATCGCCTCTTCGGAGGCCTTCATCTTCTTTGCCTTCTCGGCCGCCTCGTCGAAGGTGCCGACATAGCGGAAGACCTCTTCCGGCATATCGTCGGCGTCGCCGCCGAGAATCGCCTCGAATCCGGAGATCGTATCCTCCAGCTTCACGTAACGTCCCTGAAGACCGGTGAACTGCTCGGCGACGAAGAAGGGCTGCGAGAGGAATCGCTGGATCTTCCGCGCCCGATAGACCGTCAGCTTGTCCTCGTCGGAAAGCTCGTCCATGCCGAGGATGTTGATGATGTCCTGCAGATCCTTGTAGGCCTGGAGCACCTGCTTGACGCGGGTCGCCACGTCGTAGTGACGCTGACCGATGATGTTCGGATCGAGAATGTTCGAGGTCGAGTCGAGCGGATCGACCGCCGGGTAGAGACCGAGCTCGGCAATCTGACGCGAAAGGACCGTGGTGGCGTCAAGGTGGGTGAAGGTGTTGGCCGGCGCCGGGTCGGTAAGGTCGTCGGCCGGGACGTAGACGGCCTGGACCGATGTGATCGACCCCTTGTTCGTCGAGGCGATACGCTCCTGAAGCGCACCCATCTCGGTGGCCAGTGTCGGCTGGTATCCCACGGCCGAAGGCATACGGCCGAGAAGCGCCGACACTTCGGAACCGGCCTGCGTGAACCGGAAAATGTTGTCGATAAACAGAAGCACGTCGCGCCCCTCCTCATCGCGGAAGTACTCCGCCGCCGTCAGTGCCGTCAGTGCCACGCGGGCGCGGGCGCCGGGGGGCTCATTCATCTGACCGAAGACCAGACAGGCCTTGTCCAGAACCGTCGATCCGTCGGCAAGAACCGCCTCGGACATCTCGCGAAGGAGATCGTTCCCCTCACGCGAACGCTCGCCGACGCCGCCGAAGACCGAAAGACCGCCGTGCTGCTTTGCGATGTTGTTGATCAGCTCGAGAATCACCACCGTCTTCCCCACACCGGCACCACCGAAGAGTCCCGTCTTTCCACCCTTCGTGTAGGGCTCCAGAAGATCGATCACCTTGATGCCGGTCTCGAACATCTCCTTCTTCGTCGAAAGCGTGTCGAAGTCGGGAGCCGGACGGTGGATCGGATAACGCATCTCGCTCTGGATCGGTCCCTTTCCGTCGATCGGATCCCCCGTCACGTTGATCAGTCGTCCGAGCGTCGCCTGACCGACCGGCACGGTGATCGGCTTGCCGGTGTCGATCACCTGGGTGCCGCGGCTGATGCCGTCGGTCGAGTCCATGGCAACCGCACGCACGCGATCTTCGCCGAGATGCTGCTGAACCTCGCAGATCAGTTTCTGTGCCTTCCCTTCCTCATCCGTGACCGAGATCTCGAGCGCATTCAGGATTTCCGGAAGTTTTCCCTCGGAAAACTCGGCGTCGATAACCGGGCCAATAATCTGGACAATTTTGCCTGTGTTCATCGTACGATGTGTCTATAAGAAATGATGGTAAATATGAATCGCCTCAACCTCGGGTGGGATGAACCGGGAGCACATCCTCCCCTTCAAAGGGCGTAAAATTACTCAGAAGTGATTGTCCGGGGATTCACAGGTTGTAAGTTGAGAAGAGGTACGGGAATCCGGATACCATGCGGGAAAGAGGCTGCCGACCGGTTTGCCCTCCTCCCCTCTTTCTTCCGTACATTTGGCCATTCGTATCGATAGTCCGTTCCACAGAAAACACGATTGAGGTTGAACGTCATGGAATTTCGTCCATTCCCTTCAGTTCTTTTCCTCCTCCTTTCCGGACTTTTCCTCCTCTCCTGTTCTCCGAAGGAGGGGGAATTCTATTCACGCGGGAACGAAACTCCTCCCCCCTCCGACATCGATCTGCAGTCGCTGATCGACCGGACGCCGGACGGGGGGACCGTGAGGGTACCGAAGGCGAGATTTGTGCTGAAGCGGGGTCTGGTGGTGGAAAACCGGCGGAACCTGCATCTTGAGTGCGAGCCGGGGTCACAGATTCTGGTGGACGATATCGGAGCCGACGTGATCGAGATCGCCGGATCGGAGGGAATCAGGATCAGCGGCGCCTTCTTCCGCCACCTGAAACCGCTGAAAGGATATGAATGCCACGGAGATGTGGTGAAGCTGCGCAATTCGACCGATGTGATGATCGAAAATTCGGAACTTGACGGATGCGGGGCGATCGGTCTTTCGGCCTGGCAAAGCAACAACATCACGGTCCGGAACTGCCTGATCGCCCACAACTCCTTCAACGCACTCTATCTGGAAGGATGCGAGGGAGTAAAGATCAAGGACAATGTCATCCGGGAAAACGCCAATCTGATGCAGAGCTACCGGAGCAGCGATATCGAGATGTCGGGCAACGTTATCAGAAACAACGGCGGATACTGGGAAGAACCGGGAGAACCCGGATTGCAGAAGTGAAACGGAATCGACCAGTCAACACCATGCAGACAACACGGCACAGACGCCCGGAACAAACGATCTTTTTTCTTGCACTCGGACTTCTTCTCCTCTTTTTCGGGGGCTGCTCCTCGGCCGACCAGACCGTCCGGCGGCCCGGACAGATACAGCACGTGGTCCTCTGCTGGCTGAAGGAGCCGGGGAATGCCGAGGCCCGGCAGAGAGTGGTCGAGGCTTCCCATACCCTGAAGTCCATCCCGGGCGTCGTGGCGGTCCATGCCGGAGCTCCACTGCCGAGCGAGCGTCCGGTGGTGGATGATTCGTTCGATGTCGGCGTGGTGATCGTGGTGAAGGATGCCGGGGCGCTTCAGACCTATCTGGAGCATCCCACCCACAAGAAAGCGGTGAGCGAAGTTCTGGGGCCGTTGTCCGAGCGGATATTGATCTACGATATTCTGGAGGAATAGTCGCTCCGCGAGTCGGCAGAAAAAAGGCACCCGCCGAAGCGGATGCCCTTGCAGGATGTCTGGAGTAAGCAATGTTCGCGTAACGAACGATCAGCCTCGCTTCCACACATCGCTTGATTGTTCAGTTGTTTGTTCTATGATGCCGACACCGTCGATTGACGTCTCTTGTGCTGCCCCTCGGCAACTTCCTCGACGAGCTTGTCGTTGAATGCGGGAAGGTCCTCCGGCTTGCGTGAGGTAACAAGTCCCTGATCGACGACAACTTCCTCATCAACCCATGTGGCCCCGGCGTTTCTCAGGTCGGTCTTCAACGATTCATAGCTGGTCACCTTCCGTCCCCGCACAATGTCGGCTTCGATCAAGGTCCAGGGTCCGTGGCAGATGGCCGCCACCGGCTTCTGCGTGTCGAAAAAATTCCTGACGAAAGAGACGGCCTCCCGATTCCTGCGAAGCCGGTCGGGATTGATGACCCCTCCGGGAAGAACCAACGCATCGTAATTGTCGACGTTGGCTTCCTGCAGGCTCTTGTCAATATCAAATTCCCGACTCCAGTCTCCATGATGCCAGCTCCGCACCTTTTCGGATCGGGATTTCGGCGATATGATATCGACTTCCGCCCCTTCCTTCCTGAGTCGCTCCACCGGTGAGGTCATCTCCATCTGTTCAAATCCGTCCTCAACCAGCACAGCCACTCTTTTTCCTTTCAGCTTTGGCATTGCATCCTCCGCTCGTTATGTAACATGCATCTCTTCCGGAACGCGAAACGGAGAATCTCCTTCTATCGATTGCAGATCATCCCTTCTCGCGAACCATCGCAATGATAACCGTGAAAACCTCAAGATTCCATAAAAGCTTTCGCCCGTGCGGGAATTTTCCACACGGGCGAAAAAAGGAGAATTTCAACGGTTGAGATCAGGGCTTG
>CBFGQN010000349.1:0-4978 GCA_965650895.1 uncultured Ignavibacteria bacterium
GGGAGGGAAGGTGAACTGCGGCGGATCGGGCTGATGCTCTCTTCGGTTCAGATCATAGAGGATGCCGAGGTTCCCGCTGAGTTCCAGGGAACTCCACGCCGCCTCGCGGACCGGAGAAAGAAGATCAAGACGACTTCCGGCTTCCAGCAGCAGGGAGAAGCGGGAAGCGACCGGAAGGTGTGCCCCTGCGGCTGCGGTCAGACCGAACGAGAGGGGACGGGTGGTGTAGGTCGGGCCCTCCACCATCGTTCGCGATCCCTGCCCGTCCGGAAAACTGAGATCGCCCGGTCCGAGGATGTGATCGCTCTGTTCGCTTTCCCGCCGGTAGTTGAAGCCGATGACCGGTCCGAGACCGAAATGAAACCGGTCGCCGATGCTCCGGGTTCCGAGCAGGGCAAGCTCCACCGATTCGGTCGTCGTCTCCAACCGGAACTCCCGCTCGATTTCCGTCACATTCTCCACATCCTGATCGAAGACCCAGGTCCCCTGGTCCGAATGCTTTGTGAGACGTGCGGTGACCGAGCGCCGGGAGGGGTTCAGCGTCAGACCGAAACCGTGGGGGAGGAGGTCGGGGAACGCAACGGACAATCCGATCCGTTGCGAGGCGACCGTGCCGGAAGAGAACGTGCCGCAACCGGGAGAGCCGGAGTAGATGGAGGCTTCCCCTTCGAGAAGACCGCGGGAGATTCCTCCGGAAGGGCCGATCAGGATGGAGGGGGATGTCTGCGCAAGGAGTCCGGCGGAGGGGAGGAGAATAATCCACAGAAAGGCAAGACAACAGAGACGAACCCGGTCTGCGGATCGGTCGATTCTGCTTGCTGCTGTTCTCGGATAGTCCACTGGTGCGGCGCCGTCGGTTGAAAGTTCGGGTTCCTCTTCGTCAGTCGGTCGGTCGGGTCAGTCGATCAGCAACGGATAGAACCCCCGTTCCTCCCGTTCAACAAGTTCAAGCATATAGAGGCCGCGGGGGAGATCGTTCAGGTCGAGTTGAAACTCCTTCGGGGTCCCATCCCCTTCGGGAAGAGGGATCGTCATGACTTTCCCGCCGAGACCATCATAGATGGAGAGATAAGCGATTCTCCCCTCGGGAGCCTGCCAGATCAGCGTCACGTTCGAGGAGGCCGGGTTCGGCTGTACCGAGCGGAGGGCCGCCCGCTTCCCGACGCCCGGAATGCGCCCGACCTCGCAACCGCTCAGGTAGACGATCCCCCGGATCGTGTCCCACATCGCGACCGAATCGGCCGGATCAAATTCTTCAATCTCCACCGGGTTGACGTCGCTGCCGGTTGAGAGGCCGAGGAAGGAGATCTGCAGAATCCGTCCGTCCGGAGAGATCTTTGCCGGATATGTCCCGTTGATCCTGATCTTTCCCTCACGCCCCTGCGAATAGGAAGCGCTCCCATCCGTTACGACCTTTCGGGTGAACAATGCTGCCGGTGAGACGCGCAGGTCTATAGTGTATGCCCTGCGATTGAGAATGTCGGTCGGCCAGATGCGTAATGTCAGGAGGGCTTCCTCCCCGGCATTCGCGTGGGCGGAATCGAGCCAGATGATCGGGATCAGTCCGTTCCCCCGGACGTCCGATCCGGTGCTTGTCCCCGCATCGGAACGTACGGTGATCCGATCTTCCGCTTCTCCCCTTCCCTCCGGACAGAAACGGACGTTGATGAGGAGCGAGTCTCCCGGTTCCAGTCGCCAGGGTTGTGCAGAGAGAGGAGCGATCTCGAATGCCTTGATTCCGCTCAGCCGGTCCGGAACGATTTCCGACAGAATCACAAAGGTGGTGTCGAAGTTGTAGAGGGTGATGACCGTGTCGCGACATCGTCCCGGAATGACCGAGCCGAAATCGATTTCCGTCAGGCCGAATCGTATCGCCGGAATTCTTCCGCTTCCCCGCAGGACGGTCATTCCGATTCCTCCACTTTCTTCCGAAAGCATGACCGGTTCGGCGTTGACGACTTCGCCGGTATCGACCGGACAGAAGCGGATCGGAATCCGGAACGTATCCCCCGGCGGGAGTTCTCTTCTCCAGCCGGGATCGTAGGATCCGATCAGATCAAAGCCTTTCTCCGGCAGACTCCCTTTCAGCTCGATTCCGGTAAAGGTCGCCGACAGTGAAGAGGTGTTCCGGGCCGTCAGAAACGTGTCGAGGCATCTTCCCAGGGTGACCGTGCCGAAATCGAACGTGTCGGGAAGACTGAACCGGACGACAGCCCCTTCTCCTCTCAGAATCCGCGCGACGACCGGTTCGCTCGCATTGCTTGTAATGTGCAGCGTATCGGCGACGGTCTCCTCCCGGTCCGGGCAGAACTCGACGACAACGGATTGACTGCGTCCCGGACGAATCGTCAGGGGAAGTTGAGAAGGGGAGAGAATGCGGTAGGGAGATCCTGCCGTTGTGATCCCGATTGTCCGGACCAGCAGGGGATAGTTGCCGTTGTTGCCGATCACGAAGCTGTCGATCCGGCAATCGTCGACTCTGACCGGACCGTAGTCGAGAACCGGCGGTGTGACGGTAATCAGGGGCCTGCCTCCACAGGCCGTGATGCCGATGTTGTGATAGTCGACCTTCTCTTCGGTTATCAGTCTCCACAGAAGTTCAACCTGAGCCGACAGGCAGCCCGTGTCGATGGGACAGAAGACGAGGATGATCTCGACGGTCCCGCCGGGAACAATCAACAGCGAGTCGATGACGGGGGCCGGCAGTTGCAGCGTCGGGGAAGGGGAGGAGAGAAGAAGCGAGTCGATGACGACCGTATCGGATGAGAGATTGGTGATCGGCAGCCGGAGCGTATCGCAGTTCCCGACGAGCGTCTGACCGATGAAGGCGGTGTCCGGGGCGGAGAAGAGCGAGTCGGCGGCGGAGAGGAGAGCCGGTTGTGGAAGAAATTCCGGCCGATCCGTTCTTTCCCCCTCTTCCCCTGTTTTCGTTTCGATAATCCCCTGCGCGGCCAGATGCGGCATGATGGCGACGAGAAAGAACAGAAAACAGAGCATTCCTCTTCCCCGGTCGGGTGGAAGGAAGAAAATGAAGGGGGGACGGAGTGCGTGCCGATTCCGTCCGGTCCCCGACGATCCGATCGGCCCTTCTCGTTTCGCAATTATCATAGGTTCCGTATATACTCCGATCCTGTATCGGATGACACGGGAGGAAAGGAAATCGTCACGACCGATTCGGTCCGGCGAAGTCGAAAAACGGGATCGGAAAATTTTCCTTCGATTTGCCTTCCGACTCGTGACATTCTTCTCCCCTTCCGTGCCATACCTCTGAAAGCGATTCCAGCCCATGATAATGAAGACGAAGGACATAACGGGAAAGGAACCCGGCAGAGACGTGAAGAAGCCGAAGACATCAGGTTCCCCGGCGGAGAACAACGCAAAACGGGGAACGGACGACACGACGCTCTTCAGCCGGTTCCAGTCCGGAGATGACGGGGCGTTTCTGGAGTTGTTCGACCGCCACGCCAACCGGATCGGGCGGTATTGCTACCGGATGATCGGCGATCCCGACCGGGCGCAGGATGTGGCGCAGGATGTCTGGGAGAAGATCATCAAGCTGCGGGGCGACGAGAGTTACCGGCTCCGGAATCCTCTCGGTCTGCTCTACACGATCGCCCGCAATCTGTCGCTGAACCACCTGCGTGACCGTCGCGACCACGTCTCGCTGCAATCGCTGAAGGAGGATGATCACCCCCTTGTCGAGACGAAGGAACTGTCGCGACTTGAGGAGATGGCGGTGATCGCACTGCAACGGCTTCCTTTGGCACAGCGGGAAATTCTGATCCTTCACTCCTATTCCGACTACACGTTCGAGGAGATCGGAGAGATGGTCGGGGAGAATCCCGGGGCAGTACGGACGCGGGCGTGGCGGGCACGGCAGCAGTTGAAGCGGATCATCGCCGCTCTGATCGAGTTCGAGGAGAATCAGGAGAAGTCGTAGCGACACGAGCGGGATACCTGTCCGGCATTGATGCTCAAGATGCCTGCCGGACATTAACGATAGAGTATAACAACAAGACCACTACAAGGGGACCGCGCCGCAGAAGCCGACCGTCTGGCGGCATCCGGTCCCGGAGAAGAAGACAATGACACGGACAGAACGGGAACAACTGATCGAGCGCTACCTGGGAGGCAGGTTGACCCCGGCCGAGGAGCAGGAGTTCTTCATCGAGGTGGCCACCGACAGGGAGATGCAGTACGACCTGAAAGCCTCCCGCGTGGTGGAGAGTGCCATCCGGAAGGATCGGGAGAAGGCCCCCGATTCCTGGAGCGGGGTGCGGGGAGACCTGGCTGCAATGCTTGCCGCACAGAAAGGGGTGCCGGCGAACTCCGAAAGTGAGCCTCTCCCGACGACACGCTTCCCGATCTTCAGAGGGGGCTCCGGCTGGATCGTGACGGCGGCTGTTCTCTTCGCGGTCGCCTTCACCTCCCTGCTCATCAGCCTGATCGCCATCGACAGAACAAGCATCGAGCGGACCGCCAGGCCGAGCGTTGCCGAGCCGCCGGTGCGGGTGGAGGAGTCGACGGGTGTGGAGAGGGGGGAGGAAGAGGGTATTCGGGCGTTGCAGCAAAGGGCGTCAGAAGAAGAAACGGTGGAAAGGCCCGGAAGAACTGTTCAGGAGGAAGTCCGGGCCGACAGGCCGGGACGGAGCAGAGGGACCGATCAGGCCCTTCAGGGGAGAGGGCGGCCGGAAGATGCCGGAGAGATGACGTCTCCTCCTGTCCATCCCGAAACCCCTCGCGTCGATACGATCAACCCCAATGGAGGGATGCCGTTCGATGTCGAGGTGCCTGTGAATAAAAATTAAACAGACCGATCAACACCAATCGCCGCAATGGAGAATATTATGAATCAGATCTACAACCTGCTGTGGAAGAAGAGAGGACATGACTTCGTTCCTTCCCTTCCCTTTATACTTGGTCTTCTGTTCCTGCTGGCCGGAGCCCTGCACCATTTCCAGGCCGCCGAGCAGGAGGC
>CBFGQN010000350.1:0-4962 GCA_965650895.1 uncultured Ignavibacteria bacterium
CGCGGCTACCAGTTCTGATCTTTACGCCTGCGGCCAAGCGGACCGGATCTCCACACCGATGCCGAGCAACAACACTCCGCCTGCGGTAGCCGCAGCGCTTTACGCCTGCGGCCGAGCGGACCGGATCTCCACGTCGACGCCCAGAGCAACGACACCGCGCCGGACACAGAGACTGCTCAACCGCGGGGTGGAACCACCGCGGCTACCAGTTCTGATCTTTACGCCTGCGGCCAAGCGGACCGGATCTCCACACCGATGCCGAGCAACAACACTCCGCCTGCGGTAGCCGCAGCGCTTTACGCCTGCGGCCGAGCGGACCGGATCTCCACGTCGACGCCCAGAGCAACGACACCGCGCCGGACACAGAGACTGCTCAACCGCGGGGTGGAACCACCGCGGCTACCAGTTCTGATCTTTACGCCTGCGGCCGAGCGGACCGGACCTCCACATCGACGCCGGGAGCTCAACCGTGGGGTGGAACCGCCGCGGTTACCGGTTCTGATCCCACACATCAAGATCATATACATCCGACCCCTTGAACGGCCAACTACGCCAGTCATCCGCCAGTCCTGCACGCACAGGATTCTCCAGTATGTACTGGACGTGTCGATCCCGGTCTTCGACTCTGCGCAGGATGTGATCATAGAAATCCTTCTGCCATCGGGCACCAGCATTCCGGCGGTGGAAGAGATATCCCGACCTGTGCTTGAACTGCACAACAGCATCGTAGCAACTGGCTTTATCATCCGTTCCCTGTAGAAGGAGATGAAGATGATCCGGCATGAATGTGTAGACAAGAATATCACAACTGTGAGCTTCAACTGCTGCAGACAGGAGAGGAACCAACGCTGCAACAAGGGGAGGTTGTCGGAACAACGGTATGCGATTCTTGATGCAGAGAGTAAAGGAGACAACAACGTATCCCCTGTAATAGTCGAGCGGCAGACGATGCTTGCGCTCCCGGATAATGCGCTCCATAACGCAACTCGGTTGTTAAAGGTGATGTGATTATAGGGTAGAATCAAGGTAGCAATTTTCGGGTGATCCTGAGGCTTAATCTCTGCAATGTCGGGTACCGTCCGCCAACATTGGAAAAGAGACAACAGGAGTGAAGAGTCTTGACGTTATCCCCCATCTCCGGTGACCACAGCGCTTTACGCCTGCGGCCAAGCGGACCGGACCTCCATACCGATACCGAGCAACAACACCCCGCCTGCGGTAGCCGCAGCGCTTTACGCCTGCGGCCGAGCGGACCGGACCTCCACGTCGACGCCCAGAGCAACGACACCCCGCCGGACACAGAGACTGCTCAACCGCGGGGTGGAACCACCGCGGCTACCAGTTCTGATCTTTACGCCTGCGGCCAAGCGGACCGGATCTCCACATCGGTGTCGTCCATCGCCACCGCTCCCGAGACGGAGACCGCTCAACTGCGGGGTGGAACCGCCGCAGCTACCGCATAGGACGACCGTTCAGGACTTCCAGACTTCGCCCCGCAACCAGAGGTCGGCCAGGACGAGGAGGGTCATCGCTTCGACGACCGGGACAGCACGAATGACGATTGAAGGGTCGTGGCGACCGGCGATGGCGTGTCCGACGGTCTCTCCGGAACTCGTGCCGTGACGTTGTTCTTTCGCAATCGATGAGGGAGGTTTGAACGCAACGCGAAACTCCACCGGCATCCCGTTGGAAATGCCCCCCTGTACTCCTCCTGAATTGTTCGTGACCGTGCGCAGCAGGCCCTCTTCTTCTTTCCACTGATCGTTGTTTTCCGAACCCCGCCGCCGGGCCACGGCAAACCCGGCTCCCATCTCGAATCCGGTTGCGCCGTTGATCGACATCATCGCACCGGCCAGCGCGGCGTTCAACTTGTCGTAGATCGGTTCGCCGAGTCCGACCGGAACGTCATCCACCCGAACCGAAACGATGCCGCCGGTCGAATCTCCTTCCTCCCGCAGTTTCTCAAGATATTCGGCCATCTCTCCTTCGGTTTCCGGATCGTCGCAACGGACCTGTGACGCATAAATGCGGTCGGCATCCATATCGGCCAGGGGGGCACGGCTTTCAATCGTTCCCATCTTCGTCACGGCAACGCGAATCGAAACCCCCGTCTTCTCCGCAAGCAACATCCTGGCCACCGAACCCCCAATCACACGGGCCAGCGTCTCGCGGGCCGAACTTCTCCCTCCGCCGCGGTGATCGCGTCGACCATATTTCTGCTGATAGGTGAAATCCGCATGGGAAGGACGATAGAGATCCTTCAACACATCATAATCTTTTGAACGCTGATCCTGATTGCGGACCATTACTGCGATCGGACTGCCGGTCGTTATCCCTTCGAAGACCCCGCTCAGAACCTCGGGCTCATCCGGTTCGTCCCGTCTGGTCGTATGAGCCTGTCCCGGCCGACGTCGTGCAAGATCACGCCGGAGCAGTTCAACATCAAACGCTATCCCGGCCGGACAACCATCGATCACTCCACCAACCGCCGGACCGTGCGATTCACCGAATGTCGTCAAACGGAATGTGGTGCCGAAAGAGTTCATATCATATACGTTCGTGAGTGTGTGAGTTTGAGAGTGTATGAGTGCCGAATTTGAAATCAGTTCGTGGAATCGAGATGGCGAATAAGACTGTTAATCATTCTGGATAATTCATCTGCACGGTTGTAGAGAGACAGGAACTGGTCGTAGCTAAGATACTGCAAGTCGAGAGCTATGTATAAACAGGTTTGCAATTCGGCAACAGAGCCGTGTGCGATCATCAAAAAGCGTCGGAACTCGCGTCTGGACCGGCGTCCGAATCCTTCAGCGATATTCAAGGGGACCGAAAGGACTGCGCGTCGCAGTTGATCCCGTAATGCGAAGTCTCCGGCAAAGGTTTCTCGCCGGAGATCCGATATGCTTCCCGACAAAGGAAACGTCCTCGCTTCCAGATGTCAAGTTCCTCAAACGACTTTACAAGAGGCATAACCGACTCCTTCGGGATAATTGGATGATAATAGAAATAATACTCACGCCCTACTCATACACTCTCAGACCCACACACTCACGAACTCAAATACAACACCCCCAACACATACCCCACCCATCCCAGTCCTTCGATCTTGCCGACACAGGCTCCGGCGGTGACCGAATGGTGGCGGAATTCCTCGCGGGCCTGGGTGTTGGAGATATGGACCTCGACGACCGGGATTTCGATCGCGCTGATCGCATCGCGGATAGCATAGGAGTAGTGGGAGTAGGAGCCGGGGTTGATGACGACCCCTTCGGCTCCCCAGTCGTATCGCACGGAGTGGAGAAGATCGATGATCTCCCCTTCGCTGTTCGACTGGTGGAACCGGAGATCGACATCCGATTCGCTCACGGCTTTCCGAATTTTCGCCTCCATGTGGGCAAGGGTATCGTGACCGTAGATCTCCGGTTCGCGCACGCCGAGAAGGTTCAGGTTCGGTCCGTTGATAACTGCGATTTTCATGATCTGTTTCTCCCGTGATATTCCTCGATCCGTTTCCGTGCATTCCTGATTCCACTGATCATCAACTCTTCAGAGAGCCTTCCCCCGATCAGCCAACCTGTTCCGGCAGCCCCCAGCGGAAGGACGAAGCGGACGATATGCGACTGCCGTTTTTTATCCTGATTGATCTTCTCCAGCAGCACCGACAGATCGGGAAACCGGCCGTGCGGATTCGTCAACGGCAACACCCCGGCAATGATCTCCTCAACTCTGCGATCCCACCCCTCATCACGCTTCGATCCGAATCCGCTCTCCGAAGCACGCGCCCCCTCCACCGCCGCAATCATCCCGAAGGCGACCGCCTCGCCATGCGTCCAGACGCCGGGCGCGGCAGCCTCAAGTGCGTGGGCAAAGGTATGGCCGAAGTTAAGGAGCCCTCGTCGCTTGTTGTCCCGAACATCCTCTCCGATCACCTCCAGTTTGACCGCAACGCTCAAGCGGATCACCTCATCGATGACCTCCGGAATCTTTCCCCGGAGAATATCCGGAAGTGCGTCGGCCACCAGATCGCTCAAGACTTTCGACTGGATCAGGCCCATCTTCAGCGACTCCACCAGACCCGATCGAAGCTCCCGTTCCGGAAGCGTTCGCAACAGTGCCGGACAGATCAGCACACGCTCCGGCTGATTGAACGTGCCGACAAGGTTGCGCACACCGACGGCGTTGATCGCCGTCTTTCCGCCGACCGAGGCGTCAACCATGGCAAGGAGCGATGTCGGCATGGCGATGAAGTGGAGCCCCCGCATGTAGATCGAAGCCACAAAACCGGCAAGATCGGTGACGACACCGCCGCCGAATCCGAGAACGAAATCGCTCCGGTCGAACCCCTCTGCAGTCAACTGCTCGATAATTTTCTCTACCACAGCAAACGACTTGCTCTCCTCTCCCGGCTCGACAACGAAGATGCGTCCCTTTGAACCGGCCAGCCGCTTCAGGAATTCGGAGTAATGAGAGGCAAGATGTGCATCGGTGATGATAAACGAACGGGTCAACCGTGTCGCCAGACGATAGGCACGGACAACCGACCAGGGAGAGCGATAGGCGCGGATGCGGGAGAGTTGCCCTTCAAGCCGCGCATCGATTTTCCATGCCGAGGCATGAAAGCGGTGAAGTTGTTGTGTGACGGCATTGAGAAGTTCATCCGGATTCGTGGTTGCGTCAACCGCGATGTCGTGATCGGCATAGGCCGTGATTCGTTCATCGTAAAGTTGTTGCCAGACCTGCGTCGGATTTTCTGCCTGGAGGAGGGGACGATGTTCGGAGAAGACCAGGCGATCGATTGCCGTTGCGGCATCGACGCGGAGCAGAATGCGCAGACCGGAGGACCGCATCAGATCCCGATTGCGGGGATCGACTACCGCCCCCCCACCGGCGGCCGCCACCAGTTGTTCGCGAAAGGGAGTTGTGCGAACAAGTTCCTCGACAAGCTCCGTCTCAAGGCGACGG
>CBFGQN010000351.1:0-4960 GCA_965650895.1 uncultured Ignavibacteria bacterium
ATCCTCTTCCCCACCGGCTGGAGGAAGTGGCGGTTGTCGAAGGCGTCCGCTACGTCAACGATTCAAAGGGGACGAATACCGATGCCCTGCGCTATGCGCTGGAGAGCTTCGATTCCCCGATCGTTCTGATCGCCGGCGGCAGAGCGAAGAAGAACCGCTATGAAGCCCTCCTTCCGCTGATCGCAGATCGGGTGAAGGCCGCCGTGCTGATCGGCGAGGCGGCCGAGGAGATGAGCGAGGAGTTTGAGGGACTGACCGAAATCGTCATGGCCGGGTTCAGTCTTGAAAAGGCGTTGGAGAGGGCCGCCGGACTGGCCGAACCGGGAGATGTCGTCCTTCTCTCCCCGGCCTGCGCCAGTTTCGATATGTTCAGGAATTTCGAGGATCGCGGAGATGCGTTCCGGCGACTGGTCCTTCAGATGAAGCGTCAGGTCGGGACGGGACGGGAAGCGGAGAATCGGAAAGCGATATAGATCAATCAACGGAAATGCTGAAGACCGACACCATAGAAAAACGGGGACATAGCGATTGGTTCATTCTGCTGAGCGTGCTCGGCATGATGTTCTTCTCGGTCGCCTTCGTCTACTCGGCCTCGGCCGGCTTCGCCGATGCGCGGACCGGGTCGACCGAGACGTTTTTCTGGAGCCATCTGATTCGAGTCGGCGCCGGAGTCGGCATTCTGCTTCTCTTTGCCCGGCTTGACTATCACTGGCTCGAGCGCTGGAGCAAGCCCCTTCTGGTGCTGGCTATCGGGATGCTGGTCTATGTTCTCTTCGAGGGGACCCGGATCAAGGGGGCGACTCGCTGGATCGATCTCGGGCTGGTCTCCTTCCAGCCTTCGGAGGTGGCAAAGTTCGCCCTGGTGATGCACCTCGGAGTGATGCTCGCCGACAAGCGCGGCTATCTCGACGACTTCAAGTTTGCGGTCCTGCCGATGCTGATCTGGATCGGTGTCGTCGCCGCCCTGGTTGCCCTGCAACCGAACCTGTCGACGGCCCTGGTGATCTCCGCGCTCGGCTTCGGTGTCCTCTTCATCGGAAGAGTGAAGCTCTGGCACCTTGCCGTGGTGACCCTTCCGGCGCTGGCCGGTGCGGGACTCTATGCCGTCTCCGCCGAGTATCGGATGCGTCGTATTATGGGATTTATCGGGATGCATTCGGGTGAGGGAGGGGGAATTGAAAGCGCAGGGTATCAGTTGAAGCAGGGACTTCTCGCATTCGGCTCGGGGGGACTCTTCGGTGTCGGTCCGGGACAGAGTCATCAACGTCTGTTTGTGCCGGAGCCGTTCGGTGATTTTATCTATGCCATCATCGGTGAAGAGTACGGGTTCGTGGGAACGACCTTTCTGCTGCTGGTCTTCGGCGTGATTCTCTGGCGCGGACTGCTCGTGGCCCGGCAGGCTCCGGATGATCTCGGCAGGAATCTCGCCGCCGGTATCACGCTGACAGTCGGTCTCTATGCCGTGGTGAATGCCGGTGTGACTACAGGTCTTCTTCCGACCACCGGTCTGCCGATGCCCTTTGTCAGCTATGGCGGCAGTTCGGTCCTGTTCAGTGCCGCTGCGGTCGGTGTTCTTCTGAATATCTCCCGCCACGCCAACGTCATGCCCTATCGTCGCGAGCAACTGAAAGTTGCCGGAGGAATGGCATGAAGGAACGATGGCGGAATACCGGAGGGGCGCGTCTCCTGTTTGTTGCCGGAGGGACCGGGGGACATCTCTTTCCGGCCCTTGCGGTTGCCGACCGTTGTCGCGAACTTGCTCCGGACAGTGTGATCCGTTTTGTCGGTGCGAAAGGGAGACTGGAAGAAGAAGTTGTTCCCCGTGCCGGATATGATCTCGACCTGCTCTGGATCAGCGGCTTCAGCCGGAATTTCTCGGTGAAGAACGTGATGCTGCCGATCAAGATTATCCGGTCGATGATCCAGTCACGCCGGATTCTTACCTTCTTCCGTCCGGATGTGGTCGTTTGTGCCGGAGCCTACGTCAGTTGGCCGGTCGGTGCGGTGGCCGCTTCACAGGGAGTGCCGTTGATTCTGATGGAGTCGAACGCACTCCCCGGCATGGTCGTCCGGAAGCTGGCGCCGAAGGCGGATGAGGTGCATGTGGCGTTCGAGGAGACCGGACGGAGGCTGCCGGGAGCAAATGTGATCCTGAGCGGCAATCCGATCCGTCGGGTCTTTCACCGGAAGATCGACAAAGGGGAGGCGAGACGGCATTTCGGTCTGGATCCGGATCGTCCCACCCTGTTCGCCTTCGGCGGATCGCTCGGCGCCCGTTCGATCAACAATGTACTTGACGGAATCGTCGGCTCGTTGCTTTCGGATGGAATGCAGGTGATCTGGCAGACCGGAAAAAGTTATGAAGGGGAGGAGAAGCGTGAGGGAAATCTGTATCGGTCCCGCTTCATCCATGAAATGGAAATCGGCTACGCCGCTGCCGATCTGGTTCTTGCCCGGGCGGGGGCCACAACAATAGCCGAGCTGAAGGGGGTCGGCAAGCCTTCGATCCTCGTTCCGTTGCGGACGGCGGCAGACGATCATCAGCGGGTGAATGCCGAGGCGATGGAGCGTGCCGGAGCCGGCAGGATGATCCTTGATGTCGATCTCTCCGAACGGCTCTACGGTACCATCATCGAACTGACGGCACAGCCCGAACTGCTGGATGATATGGGACGAAAAGCCGGAGGGATGGCCCTGCTGGACGCAGACGACAGGATTGCGCGGAGGGTGATGGAGAGAGTTCGTAGAGAGAAGAGTTCGTAGAGTTCATAGAGGGAGGAGAACGGGAACAGGGGACTGTAGGGGGCAAAAACCTTTGCCCCAGAATTGCCGGAGTAGTATGTAAGAAAGTTCGCAGAGTGTCCAGCCCGACTCTTCGACCAACAACCGGGACCATGGAAAAGACATACGCACAAAAACTCGACTTCTACTATATGGCCGCCGTTGCCTATCTGGTGACGTTGATTGCGTATGCGGTGATTGCCGGGTCGTTGATCGGTGAGCACTTTCAGTTGATCTGGAAAGATCCGATCGTCTATCTGCTGGCCCTCTGCGCTCTGGTCTCGGTGGCCGCCCTGATCGTTGCGGCGGTGCTGAACAAGAAAGTGGTGATACGGGATCGGGAAATGCTCTTCATCACCCGGTTCAAAACGCGGACGCTCCGTCCGGAAGAGATCGAATCGGTCAGCTTCCGTCGCGGCAACCGGGGAAAGGTTCGCGATGAGGTGGCCGAACAGGCCGCCCGCATCAGACTGAAGAGTCGTCGCCGTCGGTTGTGGCTTCGTCCGTCGATGTTCAACGAGAGCGAGGCGATGATGGAGGATCTTCGGAACTGGATGAAACGGAACAGCGTTCCGGTCAGCATGCGGAAGCGGGGCGTCGGAAGAAGGTTGAAAGGGAGAGCCAACGGAAATCGGAAACAGGGTGGTTTGAACGAGGGATAATGTTTCGCAGCATCAACAACATACATTTTGTCGGTATCGGCGGTATCGGGATGTCCGGCATTGCCGAACTCCTTCTTGCCGAAGGTTTCCGGATCTCCGGAAGCGATCTGGCGACCGGAGACGTCACCGCCCGACTGGAACAACTCGGTGCCCGCATCATGCAGGGACACGCACCGGAGAATGTCGCCGATGCCGAGGTCGTTGTCTATTCCAGTGCGGTGAAACCGGAAGAGAATCCGGAGACACGGGAGGCGATGCGGAGAAAAATTCCGTTGATCCGGCGCGCCGAAATGCTGGCGGAGGTGACCCGGCTCCACTACGGCGTTGCGGTTGCCGGAACACACGGCAAGACGACAACGACCTCGATGATCGGGCTGGTCCTGATCGAAGGGGGAATCGACCCGACCGTTATCGTCGGCGGGAAGCTGGCCGATCTCGGCGGGACGAATGCCAGACGGGGTGAGGGAGAGTGGACTGTGGTGGAGGCGGACGAGTATGATCGTTCCTTCCTCTCGCTCCTTCCCACCGTCGCGGTGGTCACCAATCTGGAGTCGGAACATCTCGACATCTACTCCGATCTCGACGATCTGAAACGATCGTTCATAGAATTTGCCAACAAGGTCCCGTTCTACGGCTTCATCGCCCTCTGTCTGGACGAACCGACACTGGTCGACATCATGCCGAAGCTGACCCGTCGGGTGATCAGTTACGGGACTTCTTCCCAGTGCGACGTTCGCGCTTCGGACATCGAATATGAGGAGGGGACATCACGGTTTACGGTATCGTTGCGGGGCAAGGAACTTGGAACCATAGAGCTCGGCGTCCCCGGACTCCACAACGTGAAGAACGCTCTGGCTGCGGTGACCATCGGGCTGGCGCTCGACGTTCCGTTCGAGTCGGTTGCCGGAGCGCTCCGGAAGTTCAGCGGCGTCTATCGTCGCTTCGAGGTGAAGGGGGAGGAGAACGGCGTGCTGGTGATCGACGACTATGCCCATCACCCGACGGAGGTGAAGGCGACGCTCGAAGGGGTGAAGCGGGGGTGGAATCGCAGAGTGGTGGCCGTCTTTCAGCCCCACACCTACACACGAACGAGGGATTTCCACGATGAGTTCGGCAAATCATTCCTGAACGCCGACCTGGTTGTGATCACCGATGTCTACCCGGCACGCGAACAGCCGATCGAAGGAGTCACCGGCGAACTCGTCGCCCGAAGCGCCGCCGATTTCGGTCACCGCCACGTGGAATATGTGGCCGACAAGGAGAACGTCCCGGAATATCTGGCCTCCCTCCTCGAGCCGGGCGATATCGTCCTGACAATGGGAGCCGGAGACATCTGGAAAATCGGAGAAAAAATTCTGGAGCAGCAGGGGGCGGTGAGTGGTGAGCTGTGAGCTGTGAGCTATGAGCTGTGAGCTATGAGCAGTCAGCTATAAGGGAAAAGCACGACTGCTGAAAGCTGATTGCTGATTGCTGAAAGCTGATTGCTGAAAGCTGATTGCTGAAAGCTGATTGCTGAA
>CBFGQN010000352.1:0-4948 GCA_965650895.1 uncultured Ignavibacteria bacterium
AATCGCCGACGAAGAGTTCCTCGCGGTGATCTCCGGCCTCGGCGGGGCCGTCGTGCAGGATGCGTACTTCCCTTCCAAGCAGATCGGTGAGGATCAGGTATATCGGAGATGCAGATGTCAGATGGTACCGAATGTAGATCATGCCATTATCAACTACCCGGTTCTCCACTCGAAAGTCTTCTTCCCGTGACTTCGTCCCTTCCCTTTCATCCACAGAAGTTGTAATTCCGATAGAGCGCCAGATGTTGCCGTACGGACCTCCGGCATACAGGAAATCATAGTCGTTGAAAAGGTACCATTGTTCGATCGGCAGATTTTCATCGATCAGCTCCCAGTAACCGTCCCATGCCCATCCCCACGGCGAGGACGCTCTTCGATAGATCTGACCGTTCGTAAGGGATACAAAAATTGTGTTGATGCGATTCATCGCAACCGAGATCGGTGGTGCGGGCAGATCATCGCCGACCGAGCCCCAACTGTTTCCCCTATCTCCGGAATACTGGAGACTGCCGCTTTCAAGTATAGCCAGGATTCCGGACCCCGGTCCGGCAAAAAGTGTTCGGGCAGTCGTATCAGGCAACATATTGAACGGTTCCCAGGTGGCTCCGGCATCAGTCGAGCGAATGATCCCGCCGGAAAGGGCCAGCAGGGTTTCATTACCCGTACGGATGATACTCCTGACCAGGCCCTGTGTGTAGACAACCTCCCACGTTGCACCGTTGTCGGTTGTGCGATACAGCTTCGGGGACTCCGATCCGATCACGTCAAATGGCGGCCGGTCTCTTCTGATCTCCGTCGTATCTGTTCCAACAAGAATCAGTTTGCCGATCGCATAGATACTGACGGGGTTCACATTGTCTCCGATTCTCATCACCCGCCAGGTCTGTCCGTCGTTTGTGGACCGTGCGATTCCCCCTCGTTCAGGAAGTCCGATAAGAATATCCTGCGAGTTTATATTGGAATTATAACTGACAACGGGAATTCTCAACCTCTCGGTAAACAGACTTTGCCACTCCTCTCTGTCGAAGTCCGGTCGGAATACTCCCGCTGTCGTTCCGATAGCAGCACCGTATCCTTCGGCTCTATCCAGAAGGCGCAACGCTGCAATCCCCTCTCCCGAAGGATCGAGCACCACCCTGTCCGGATCATACCGAAGCACGCCGTAGTGAACGTTCGCCGCAAGCAATGTCCTGTCGGGCAACAGAAGCATGTCGTTGATCCGGGAGTAGACCAGAGAATAGCGGCCCCAGGTCAGTCCCTCGTCGGTCGAGCGGTGGATGCCGTTGTCGCCGGTGGCGGCCAGCAGCGTCCCGTCGAACTCGCACGCGAAGGCGTGGACGGATTTGTCCAGACGTGAAGGGAGCGGACCGACTGCGGCATCGCATCCGGAGAGAGCGTGAATTCCGTAGAGATCGGCGACGAGGATGGAATCGCCGGAGCGGATCGTGGTCACCGCGAGAATCTGCCGTATGCCCGGATAACGATCGAGGCGATAGACAAGACACCAGCTCCCACCATTGTCCGCCGAGCGGAGCAGAGCATGATCGGTGGCGAGAAAGATTATGCCTTGCGGCGCGGCATGGAGAAAAACAAACGGACTCTCCTCAAGCGCAGGAAGTTCCGGGACCGTGGGAGCAAGCTTCTCCCACACATCACTCGTCGGCAACTCCCGGTACAGTTCTCCTCTCCCCGATACGCTGTCATGCGTAAGGACAAATCGGGTATTGTCCGAGCCGACGGCGATGTCGATCACGTTCTTCTCATCCAGGCCCGCACTCGTCCAGTCGGAACCGTCCGTTCCTCCCTGCCGAAGTCCGACTGCCGTCGCCGCATAGAGACTGCCGGAAGAATCACGGACCAACTTATATACGCTCGTCCCTTCCAGCGCGACCGGACCCCACGTCATTCCTCCGTTATCACTTCCGTAAATCCCGTTGATCGTCGCGGCAAAAAGCTTGCCCTCGGTACTTCGCACGAGTGATTCGACCGAACCGCCGTACGGTCCTTTTGTGGGCTTCCACGAAATGTCTTGCGAGGTGACGACTCCACCGCCGAGCAGAAAACCCCAAAGCAAGGTTACCGCATATCGGAATTTCATCATGATCGGACTCCGGATAGTAAGAATATTCCCCTCCCTCCGGATCGGCAACCGAAGGTCGATCCCCGTCAGTTCACATGAATCGGTTCGGACAATATAACCGAACCGGCGATCAACCGCACGTAGTAAAGTCCGGCGGAGAGCATGGTCCGGTCAAGCTCCACACCATGTTGTCCCGCTTCGACAATTCCTTCCCGGCTCCAGACCTTGCAGTCGCGGCGCAGATGGAGCCGTCATCCCCCTCGACGGCCGAGATGATCGACCCGCCGTAGGGGCCGTCGGTCAGCAGCCACGAAAGGGATTGCGAGTTCAGAGGAGCCGACAACAGAGCTGTCGCAAGCAGCAGAAGCAGGATGCGTATACCGGTCATGGTAAGCTCCCGAGAATGACTGAATGAGTTTTGTTGATTCCAGGATATGATGTTGCATGAGCTCCCTATGCAATAACGGACTATCATAGGGAAGAACGGGACGTAAACAGTTACCGCAATGTCTACTCCACCAGGATCACCTTTTCCACCAGCACCATCCCCTCCCCGCTGACCCGGTAGAAATAGGTTCCCGATGGGAGCGCTTCTCCCCTCTCATCGGTCATCTCCCACGTCAATACATTATCTCCCCCACCCTGCAGAAGGTACTCTCCGGTCCCCACCGTTGTGCCGTAGAGATCGCACAGCTCGATCCGGACCCGACCGGACTCCGGGACATGCAGAAGAATCCGCATCCGGTCGGAAACGGGATTCGGCAGAATCCGCATCCCTGTCCCCCCCGCTTCCGAGACAGGATTGATCGAGGCGGAAGTGTCGAACTGATAGTTCCCCATGTCGAACCGGGGACGGACCATCGGCATCCAGGACCCCTGCTGATAGGTAGCAAACTCGTTGATGGTTCCGTTAGAGTTCAGGTGAGGGAAACCCGATATTCCCGTCCGACTCAGCATGGGATACCATTCATCATACGTAGTGCCGTTCGAGTACCAGACCTGCATGTCCTGCATCTGCGGAGCAAGGATGACGTTCTCGTTGCCGCCGCCGTTCCCCTGTGGGTCTGCCACGAGAACCTTCGCCCCCTGATGCAGACCGCTCCCTCCAAGCTCCAGTCGCCCCGGCGGCAACTGCGTGATCACAATGTAGTATTCTCCCGGTTCGACAGCGTACGGCCGGGCAAGCGGGTGAATCATATACTGATCGAACAGACCGAGCTGTTCCCCTGCGTCGATGTTGTCCGGTGCAAGACCGACGCCACGCCGGGCGACAACTTTCGTCTCCTCCAGAAATCCGTATCCCGGCTCCGCTGCAAGAGGGACCGGCTTTGATTCCGGTGATGTCGTCCCCTGCGGTATCCTGTAAAGTTGCAGAAGAACGTTCTGCGGAATCTGACTTGCCGAACCGTACCAGACCTGATAACCTTTGATCGTGTCCCCCGCGTTCAGCCGGAACGGAATCGCCATGGCTCCGACGCCGGAACTCGCACCGTACCTGTTGATTGCCGCAGGGTCAGGATAGGGAGCGCTCAGACCAAGTCCGCGCCCCGGAATGCCGCTCATCTGTTCGACTTCGTTCCGGCTTTCCCCCTTTGCGTCGACCATATCATAGGCAAGCGTCGGGCCGAAACGGATTTTCAGATCGGTCTGATAGTAGTCGTTGTATTCAATCTTGTCGAAATGAGGCTTCATCTCGGCGGTGATGCCGTAGCGCACAGTCTTTCCCTGAGCGGTCTCTTCATCGAGATCTTTTGCGGCATCCCATGAAGGGAACTCCAGGATAACGTGTTCTCCTTTCCGTATGTTGATCGCCCCTCGCGATTCCCGATAGAGAACCTCTCCGGTCGGATCGTCAAGGTTTTCGATTCTCAACTCGACGACCGGCATGCCGGACCATGTCGCATCATTGTTATAGATATGAACCCGAAGGGGAATCGCCGTCGCCTGCGCCGGAGTGATCTCCGTCCAGGGAATATCGGCCTCGATTCCGGTAATTCCTACTTCCGGATGGTCCAGCGTCCTGACCCAGATATCGTCGATGTAAAAGGCGTCTTCATCGTCCATCGGCTGACCTTCAGGCCGACCGTCGTTCTTTGCGATCACCCTGAAACGGAACCGGAACCGCTTTGCAGCATTGGTATCCTCAAGATAGCGAAGCGGAATCGGCACCCACGCCTTCCGGAAGAACCGGTCAGCCCCTCCATCCAGACTCTCCACAACGATCCGCCCCGCCGTGTCCTGTCCCCCGCCGCCACCGAATACTCCCCAGCGAGGGGTCGCAAGCCCTCCCCAGTATTGGTCCGCCGGCAACGCTCCGGAGTTGTCGAGGAATCCCTGACTCCAGTTCTCAGGATCGCTCTCGTCGGACGGATCGGTCTGCGGTTCGGCAAACTCCACGATGAGATTGTCCGGGATCTGGAACAGTGAGGTTTTTGTGACGTTGTAGACGGCCGCTTCGGGACCGAAACGGACCTGGTCGCTCCACCCCCGGTTGTACTCCATCTTTCCCCCTCGCTGATAGGAGAAGAGAAGGTAGGGAGCGAAGAGTTCCGCAACATTGGAAGGGATGTTGATCGGCATCGAAGTGAGCGTATCCCCTCCGATGAGACCGGGTGCGTTGTCGTTGTAGAAATGTTGTCCGGCGGCATCCTTTCGATCAAGCCTGATAACCGGCGCGCTGAATGCCGGTTCTCCGATGGGAGAAGACGCGATTCTCGGATTCCACGTCTCGACGACTCCGTCAACGACGGTTGCCCCCTGCGAAATCCAGACCGTGGTGTCGGGCACGGCAATCTCGTCGATCAGGTTGTATTGTCCGGTCCAGAGAAAGGGAAGTTCAAGACGTCGCTGCAAGGAAGTCCTCTCAGG
>CBFGQN010000353.1:0-4942 GCA_965650895.1 uncultured Ignavibacteria bacterium
GAAGAAGGCCGAAAGCCACCGTTCGGCAACCTCCGCCCCCTCGAATCCGCTCAGTCCCTCCGGTCCGCACAGCATGAAAGCTCCGGCAAAGAGAGCGTTGATCCCGATGTAGCCGAGCAGCAGCGTCAGATAGAACCACGTCCAGGACATCGTCAGCAACGAGTGATAGAGGTTCAGCGACTGGAAGAATGAGAGTCCGGTCCGCTCCACGTTGAAGCTGCCGTCGCGGTTCAGCAGTCGCTCCCGACTTTCATCGGAGACTCGCGTGCCGAAACCGAGATCGCGCAGATCCTCCTTGCCGTTTCTTCCCCCGCCGTTCCGCGAGTTCATGAAGTTGATGCGATTTCTTGCCATGTTCTTCTCGTGACGTCAGTTCCGATAACCGATGCTACCTCTCCTCCTTCGGAATCCCCGACTCGCAGTCGGGCCCGTGCGAATCGCCGGAGATTCCCCTCCGCCTTCTTTCCAGAACAATATCTGCAACAATCGGCGAAGCCGAGAGAAGAGCAAAGAGACCGAGGAACGGAAGAAGGGGAAGTCCGCTCCCGAAGGCGGCCAGCCCGAGAAGAGCTGCAACCGCCGCCAGGTTGAACTCCGCCCGTTTCCTCCCCTCCACTCCTTCGCTCCGCACGGTTACCATATCGATGAGCGCCACGCATGCAAGCGCCAGGGCAACGGCTCCGCAACCGAGCCACCGATACTTGTCGGCCGGGGCGGCCTCAACCGGATGCAGCGCAAGTTTCTTTATCGCCACACCGAACGCGGTGATGGCCGCAGCCAGGGGAAGATGAATGTAGATCCAGAGATAGACTCCCTTGCGACGATCACGCATCGCCCGGATACATGCGTCGGCAACGTCGTCGAAGTAGACCCACCAGAGGGAGGCGGCAATGATCAGTCCGAAGATCCCGCTGATCCAGGCCTCCGAAGAAAGCCTCTCCGTCGCCGCACTCCCCAGAACCTTGACGAAGGCTTCACCCAGAACGATGATCGTGAAGGTGCCGTACCGTTGGGACATATATTCTTCTTCCGGCGGAAGAAGAGCGTGCAACCTGCGTGTTCCTTTGATGAGCGTCGAGGCGAACTCGATCGATATCCCCGCAGCCCAGAACAGATACTGCCATGGAGGAGAGAAGAGAAGGGAGAGAAGCCAGAGGGCCGTTCCGGTCGTAAATCCGATGACATACCGCCGGGTCAAGGGCCAGGCCTCCGGTGTGTGGCGTCGCGTGCGCAGGTAAAGGAGGATCAGCACGCCCCGTATTCCGGCATAGGAGAGGACGAAGAGTTCCCGTTCCTCCTCAAAGGCACCGTCAAGACTGACCGCAAGGACCGAGATGCAGAAGATCTGGGTGAAGATCAGAAGCCGATGCGGAATGTCGTTGACGACGAATCGGTTGATGTAGAACGTGACCCCGGTCCAGGACCACCAGATCGGAATGAAGAGGGCGGCAAATGCGAGGATTCCGCTCAGAGAAATATCCTCGTTCAGTCTGTTGCCGAGCTGGATGAGAACGGCCACGTAGACCAGATCATAGAAGAGCTCAAGCCAGGACTCTTCCCGCTCTTCGGCGGCGTTGTGCAATCGTGGAGGAATCCACCAGGATCGAGCCATAGTTGATACTTGCAGGAAACGACTTCCGGAACCGATCGGTTGCGACAAAGTACGGTTTCCGGGAGAATAGCCGAACGGATCTGCCGGTCGCCCCGACTCTCCGGCAACAGAGATCACAGCCCGATAATTTCTCCTTCCACGGCCACCGAAAAGCCGGCATCCTCGATCATCCTTCGCTCGACACTCCCCGGATCAAGCGCCGGATTGCTGTGGTTCAGATGGATGAACCGGGTCCGACTCCGCACCTCCGGCGGCAGCCCTGCAAACCGCTCCATACTTGCACGGATCGTCGGATGGGGAATCATTCTCATGTCCCTTCCGGGAAGCTCGTTCGCATCAAAGAACGTTCCGTCGAGAAAGGCGACATCGACCTTTGCGATCTCCTCTTCAATCGACCTTCCCCACGCATTCAGATCTTCCCAACGGTCGATGTCGGGAACGAACAGAACCGAGCGCTTCGGTCCTTCGATCCTGAAACCGACCGTCTCCGAATGTTCGTCGCGATGGGGGACCGGAATCGGCGTCAGCCGGAGCCGTTCGTTCAGTTGACGGGGGACATCGGGCTGCAGCTCGTGCAGCAGGATGTTCCCGTTGTTCACCAGAGCTTTCCAGGGAAGATTGTTCAGGAGGAATTCCTTCATCTGCGGCATCACATAGAGGGGAAGATTCCCGGTATTCAGGATCTCCTTTCCCAGAAAGGCAAGCCCAAGATAGTGGCCGATGTGAGCGTGGGTGAGGGCAATGCCGGAGAGGAACGGTTCGCTCTCCCGTTGCCGGGGGGCAGCCCTCTCCAGCCGATATAACTGCTCCTTGAAATCAGGAGTCGCCTCGATCATCCATCGTTGACCGTCGCGCGGATCGACAATCCCGAGACAGGCGGCATGGCGTCGCCTTCGCAGATCGTCCCAGGCATCGGACCCGGTTCCGGCATGAGGAACGCCTCCGTCCTGCGCGATCCCGAGAACAACCGTATACGGCCCCTTCTCAACGTTCATTTCGCTCATCTTTTTTCCGTGTCGGCAACTGTTCCGGCAACTCCCCTCCGTGTCTGCCCGATCGATCTTCACACAACCCGACGACGACGGTAACGACCACCGAACGAATGCGAGGAAAGGTCCAGACCTTCCCCCCGGTCCGCTCCCCATCGGTTGAAGAAAGACAAAGAAGATACCGAATGAAAGAAGCATGAAATCACTGTTCCGCCGACTCCGATTTGTTCTTCCGCTGCTCCTCATCAGCACGGCGGGCACAGTCTGTGCCCGGACTCCGGGAGGAGAGACTCCGTTCCGCCTGATGACCTTCTCCACCGACACCATCCCCTTCGCCGACGACTCCGCACGACTTCTGGTAGAGGCGTTGCAGGTGCAGTTCGACTCCACCCGTTCCTACGATCCGTCGTATGTCGATATCGATTATCCGGGCGGCGATGTCCCTCTCTCCACCGGCGTCTGCGCCGATGTGGTGGTCCGTGCGTTCCGCCGGCTCGGCATCGATCTGCAGGTGAAGATGCACGAAGATATGAAAGGGAACTTCGGGAAGTATCCGAAGATCTGGGGATTGAGCAAGCCTGACCGGAACATCGATCACAGGCGTGTGGCGAACCAGATGGTCTTCTTCGAGAGGATGGGAAAGGATATTCCCCTGGCCGATTCGGGGGAGCATAACGCCGCCGATTTCCAGCCCGGCGACATCGTCGCCTGGATGTTGCCGGGGAACCTCTACCACGTCGGCATCGTCACGCACATCCGTTCGTCACATTCCGGCAACCCGGTCATTGCTCACAACATCGGAGGGGGAGCGCAGCTTCACGACTGTCTCTTCGCATGGGAGATTATCGGACATTACAGGTGGTTTGAGTGATGGGAATCTCGCCCTACATGAAAGGGATTCGGGAGAAGATCGGATCGACCTTGCTGCTGTCGCCGGGAGTCGGCGCACTTATCCGGAATGAGGAAAGCTCCATTCTGCTCCAGAAGCCCCGCGGAGCCGAACACTGGTCGCTGCCGGCCGGTGGAATCGAACCGGGAGAGACTCCGGCCGAGGCGATCGTGCGGGAGGTCAGGGAGGAGACCGGGCTGATTGTGGAACCGGAGCGGGTCGTCGCACTCCTCGGCGGAAGGGAGTTCCGCACCACCTATCCGAACGGCCACCGGGTAGAATATCATTTCGCCGTCTTCGCCTGCCGGGTCACCAGCGGCAGGCTCGGCGGACTTGACGATGAGACCGAGGAGCTTCAGTTCTTTCCGGCGAACGATCTGCCGGAGTTGACCTTACCCTATCCGACCGAACTGTTTACTCTCTCCGATTCCGGCTTCCCGATCTTCCGATAAGATCAGTCGATCTTCACCCCCACATCGGTCGTCTCCTTGCGAACGCGAGGTGTTGTCCGGGTCTCTTCTTCCTTCTGCAGAGCTTCCAGCATCTGTTGCGATGTCTCCTTTGTCTTGCCCGGTTCGGTTGCAGAAGGCGAGGTAGGGGTTGTCTTTCCCTGCTCTTCTTCGGCTTCGCGGGAAGAGACCTGTGTCGGATTTGTCGTTGTTCGAACTGTTGTTCGATCCGATGAGGACGCAGAGGCGTTTGCCGGTTCGTCCCTCTCCTCTCCCTTCTCTTTCGCTGCGGGGATCTTCACAGGCGCATCTCCGATCCCGGCAGCGGGAGGAACGGCATGGACATCCTGATACGAGGCGTTCGACGGATTCCCCTGCTCCCCTTCATCACTCCGGAAGAACGGACCGACGAGAAAGACACCGAGAAGGATTCCGAGACCTCCGATAAGACTCACGATCGTGACGCCGACCTTCGTTCCGAAGATCGCAGCGATGACTCCCCCTCCGGTCGCCAGTCCTGCAGCCGCCGGCGTGACGGCAAGTTTTGCGGCCAGAACCGGCGGCAGTTGCATCGAAGAAGCGGAAGGAGCACCGGCATCCCGGCGAATCGCGTTCATCAACGCACGTTCGGCCTCCACCGACCGCCGAAGTCCTTCGTTCCGCGCAAGCTCCCGCTCGAATGAGGTCCGAAGTTCCTCCGGCATCAGTCCCTGCACGTATTCTTCGATATGGTAATCGTTGTATGTCATGGCTGTCTCTGAGCATTCTCATTCCCGGCGACCTTTTCCTTTGGTGAGAAGGCACTCTCCGGTGAACCGGAGAGAGGGGTGCAGGGGCTATTCATATTCCGTCTCCTTCATTTCCCTTTCGATCATCTTCCTCAACTTCTTTCGTCCGCGCGAGGCCCGCTTCCAGACGGCTTCCGGGGAGGCGTTCATCATTCCGGCAATTTCCTCGAACGAGTACCCGCAGTACAGGTGCAGGATCAGCGGTTCGCGATAGA
>CBFGQN010000354.1:0-4940 GCA_965650895.1 uncultured Ignavibacteria bacterium
CAACTCGTGGCTGACGGCTCATAGTTGAGTTGACGGTTCATACCATCTGGGCACAATCGATGAAACCCGGCATCCTCCGGGCATTGCGACGTCGGGATAAACCCGACGGCTACCCGGGGCGCTCACTGTGCCGGAAGCTCACTGCTGAAATCTCCTCTCTCTACGAACTCTACACACTCACCTCTCTATAAACTCTATGAACTCACCTCCAGCCTCCCCTCCGTCCCGTCGATACGGGCTTGCAGGCCGACCGGGAGAGTGACTTTGCGTGTGATGTGGCCGTAGGGAACGCCGGATACCGTCGGCACACCGCTGCGGTCGATGTATTCGCGGAAGACTTCATCAATCGGGAGAGGGTCAATTGAAATTCGCTTCGGCTCGGTTCCGGTGAACGCGCCGAAGGCCAGACCGGCGATCTTTTTCAGGATCCCTGCATTCCACAACTGCGAGAGGAGCCGGTCGACCCGGTAAGCCTCCTCGCCGATCTCCTCGATCAGGAGAATCGCTCCGTTCATATCGGGCAGATAGGGTGTTCCGCACAGTGCGGCAAGGAGCGTCAGGTTGGCCGGTATCAGCGGGCCGACGGCAGTGCCGGGGAAACGTCCTGTGATCGGCTCGTCTTCATCCGGAGGGAGGACGGGACCGGGAGATGTGGTTCCCGAGATCGCGCCGAGAAAGCTTCGCATCGCGTAGGGATCCGGTTCATCTTCCCACATATCGACACCCGGCATCGCGCCGGAGAAGGAGACCAGACCGATGCGGGCCAGAAGAGCCAGATTGATCGCGGTGACATCGCTGAAACCGAGAACGATTTTCGGATCCCGTCGCAATCCTTCGTAGTCGATCATCTCCAGAATGCGGGTCGCGCCATATCCTCCACGTCCGGCAACGATCATCCGGATCTCCGGATCGCCGATCATCCGGTTCAGATCATCGGCTCGCTCCCGGTCGGTACCGGCCAGATAGCCGTACCTGTTCCAGAGGTTGTCTCCTTCGCGAACCTGATAGCCGAGACGACGCAGACAGGCGATCCCGCTGCGAAGCCGCTGATCATCACGTTGCGGCGAGCTCGGAGCCAGAACCCCGATCGTCTCTCCCGGTTTCAGCGGCGGCGGTTTCAGCAAATCCTGTCCCTTTATCATTCCTTTCCCGATTCCTGTGGTTGCCGGGAATCCTCCGTGGATCGGCGGTCTTTCCCGTTGGTCTTTCCTTGTATGCTGTAGCGGGCGATGGTATAGAGAATTTTCCATCCGGCTTTGATCGTTCCCGAGAGGGTTCCGCTGATCTTCGACGCTCCGATTCGCCTGCGATAGCTGACCGGTACCTCGGTGGTCTTCAGTCCGAACCGGGCCGCCTTGATCTGCATCTCGACAGTCCAGCCGAAGTTCGTGTCTTCCATACCGATCTTCCGAAGAGCCTCGGCGGTAATTCCCCTGAAGGGGCCGAGATCGGTAAAACGATACCTCCAGATCAGTCTGATCAATCGGGTGGCCAGCCAGTTTCCGAACAGCGCCTGCGGAGGCATCGCTCCGCTCTCCCGCATACCGATTGCCCGCGAGCCGATCACCATATCGTATCCGTGGCGAAGAATCGGTTCCAGAACAGAGGGCATCTCCTCCGGATGATCCGAATAGTCGGCGTCGAGAAAGACGACGATATCGAACCCTTTCGGCAGGGCATACTCCAGTCCCTTCAAACAGGCGGAACCGTAGCCCTTGCGTTCCTCGCGCAGCACGACGGCTCCGGCCTGCCGTGCCCGCTCGGCCGTCCGGTCGGTCGAGGCGTTGTCGACCACGACGACCTCCTCAGCAAGTCCGGTCGGGATATCCCGGAGAACCGGCCCGATCGAATCCTCTTCGTTGAATGCTGGAATGATGACGACGATGCGTGTGTGACCGGCTTCGGAATGTTGCATGAAGAATGGAAGAAATCAGTCAGGTCGTTTGTTCGTACCGGACGGCAATATGGCGTAGCAAAGAGGAGCGCCGAAGAGGGCTCCCGATGTCGTGAACCGTTTTCAACCGTTCCGTCTCAACTTTCATTCAGCAACTGCTCGGCCCGATAGATCTCGTAGAGAACCTGTGACTCCTTTTCCTTTCCCCGCAGGTCCATGGCGGCGCGCAGAAGTTTCTGATCGTTCCAGGCGATTGCCATCCGGACGGCATCGGCCCGGATTTTCGGGTCGGGATCGGCCAGCAGGCTGCGCATCAGACGTTCGCGTGCCGCAGGCGATTCGATCAGGACGGCAAGAGGGGAGAGGAGGTGATAGGGGTATCCTCCTCGCGATTCGATAAGTGCGGGCACCAGATAGCCGAGAACCGTCGAGTCGTTTATTCCCCGATCCTTCAGTCCGAACCCGATCTGGTAGCGGACGATCTGACTCCGGTCGCTCAGCAGGGGAGTCAGAAGATGGAGTTCCGATGAGTCGGCAATCCGTGCGAAGGCCCGGGCGGCACGTCCGCGAACGACGTCGACCGGATCGTTGAGGGCCTGGCGCAGCGCATCCTTTGCGTCGTAGGCGTTCATGTTCAGCAGCGCTTCGGCGGCGGTCGATCTGATGCGCCAGTTCGGATCGCTCAGTTTCGTTCCGAGCACTTTCGCTGCCGTTGAATCCTTCAGCAGACCGAGGATGTGAATTGCAAAGCCGACGCGGGAGCGATCTCCCCGGCGAACCGTATCGATCAGCAGCGGAACCAGTCTGGCGCCGATGCGGGGAAGAATAACGCGCAGCGCAAGCTGTTCGCGCGGATGTTCGCTCTCCAGCATTGTCAGGAGGAAGGGAATGGTCGTGTCGGCCCCTTCTTCCAGTCGTTTCCGTGCGGGCTCCACCAGATACTGGTATTTCTCCGGTGCGGCCGATGCCTGGATAAAGAGCTTCTCCAGCTCGGTCTCCAGCTCGGCGGCGATCTCCTCCGGCGACTTCTCCGGCTTCTTCTCTTCGGCCTGTTTGATGCTCTCCGGCTTCAGCTTCGCATCGAGTCCGACACCGTAGGTGCTGCCGAGCCAGAGCGAATCGTTGCCGCCCCGCGAGGTACCGTAGAAATCATCGCCGTCGAGATCAAGAAAAATGCCGACCATGCCGTACTGCCGCCGCAGGTCGCTGTATCCGAGCGTGTTCTCATGCCGGGCGATATAGCCGTCGTTCCCTCCCGCATCGATGAAGAGGGAGACGGCATTGGCGTTGCCGCCGCCGAGCGAGAGAGATTCGACGACGTAATTGTCCTCACCCCGGACGTCGTAGAGTCCTCCGAATGCGATGTCGTGTCCGCAGCCCTGCGAGACGCCGTGCGAAACGTAGTTGTCGTTTCCGTCCTTGTCGATCAGTGAACCGAACGCCAGGTGGACTCCCGATCCCTGAGCGTACTGGAAGGAGTTGTAGTTGTCGTTGCCTGCGACGTCGACAATCGATCCGAGACCGTACCAGTAGGCGGTTCCCTGACCGTAAATGTCGGAGGAATAGTAGTCGTTGCCGGAATAATCGGAAATGATGCCGTAGCCGCCGGAGGCGACCGGTCGGTAGCCGAGCGAGGCTCCCTGACAGAAGGATTCGAAATGGTCGTCGTAACGGAGAAAATCCTGATAGGGGGAGGAGGAGATATATTGATCGTTCCCCCCGTGTTCCAGGATGACTCCCATTCCTCGCGTGTAGCCGAATCCCTGCGAGGCGATGTGGGCGTGGTAGGCATCGTTTCCCTCTCCTTCGGCTATCATGCCGATACCGAAAAGACCGGCTCCCTGAACGGCGGTCCCGCCCGAATACCTGTCGCTCCCTTTGTGGTCGTGAAGGATTCCGACGCCGAAATATCCGGCCCCGAGCGAAAAGTTCCGGGCACTGTAGTTGTCGTTCCCCTCCAGATCAAGCAGGACCGACGCGCCGAAGAACGTGCCGCCGAATGCGTAGTCTTCTCCGATATATGTGTCATCGCCACTGAAGTCGACGATCAATGCCGTCCCCCGCTTTGCCGCCTGTTCTTTCGATTTCCTTGAGGCTCTGTAAACGTCGTTTCCCCCCACATCCACGATGCAGAAGAAGTCTCCGGTGTAGACGTCGTCCCCCGCACCTCCGATCGCGATCAATCCGAGGGGGGATTCCCAGACGCTTGTGCGGATGTCCTTGTAGTAGCTCGGAACTTCAGGCTGCATCTTCTGTGCATAGTCCAGTGCCTGGGCGTACATGGCGACGCCGGGGGAGAGAAGCTGGGTGTAGTCGATGGTGGCCACGTCCTGATTGAAGAACTGTTTGGCTCTGTCAAGCCCCTCGCGCTCTGCGTAGCGCATGGTAATCAGATCGGTCTCGGCCGCCTCCTCGGAACGGAGGACGAGAGAATCACTGTAGGAGACAATCCGGTTGAATGCCTCCGGGTCGATTGCCGCCCGGTTGCGGGCGATCATCACGTCGGTTGCGATGGCCAGCGCCACATACCTTCTGAGGACAAGCTGCTCGGTGTAGTTCAGCGTGTTGATGTCGAAGCGACCGAAGACGCCGATCTCCTTGTCCTTGACGACGATGCGCGAAGGGGAGGGAAAGGTTGTGTTCAGATCGAGCAGCGACCGGAGATGGCGGAAGAAGAGGAGAGGTTCGTCCAGACTCTTTTCTCCGACCCGGGAGAGAGAGTCGGGGAGAACGAAACTCCGCAGAGGATCGGCGAACATCTTTTTGATTTCCTCGAACCGATGGATGTCCTCTCCGGTGGCGTCATGGTTCATTCCGAAATCGTACCGCGTCATCAGAATCGCCGACAAGGCCGAGTCCAGCCCCTGTTCGACGTAAGCGGGAAAGAACGACCGGGTCGAGGAAGAGGGTTGGGCAGGGAGACGGTTCGGGAGAATGATGAAAGAAAGACAAACGAGGAGTATGCCTCCGGTTCGTCCGGTATACAGATGCAACGTCTTCACGTAGTTGAGTAATTGATGATACTTCCGTTGTATTCAAGGAGGTG
>CBFGQN010000355.1:0-4939 GCA_965650895.1 uncultured Ignavibacteria bacterium
GGTGCAACGGGGTGCACGTGGGGACGCTTCACCGTGGCGGGGGGAGAGCATCCGCCCTTCGCGACCGGGGGGACGTTCAGCGGCATCCTCTACGGCATTCGTTCCGGTTACGAGGCCTACAGAGTGCCGGGCATCGACCCGAAGGAGGATCAGCTTCCCAAGGTTGCCCACTTCGCCCTGTACGAAGAAGACCTTTCAATCGCCTGGGCGACTCCCGTGGCCGGAGGAGCGATTCAGGGAGAACCGAAGCCCGATTCGCTGGAGATCGACAGACGCGATTACTGCGATTCGACGGTGGTGACGGTCGACCGGATTGCGGAGAACATCTGGCTTCTCGGTCCGATGACGGTTGAGCTTGAACCGGGGAGCATCAACACGAGGATGACGGTCGATACGAATGCCGGTCTCGGACCGGTACTCGGCTATCGGGTGACGCTTCTGCCGGTCGATCCCCTGGCCGACGCCTCGGCCCTCCTTGTCGTAAAGGCGGCCGGTGTGGAGCGGAAGATCCCGTTCGACTATCCCGGCACGATGGTGACGCTTCCGCTGCGGATCGACTTCGGCGTCGGACTGACGACGGGAACGGAATACCGGCAGACGATCGAGTTGAAGAACCGCAGGTCGTTCACCGCATCGGTGATCGATGCGAAGATGGAGAAGGGGACCGAAGGGATCACGATCGACGACAACGGTCTGCTCCCCCGCACGCTCCTCAGTGGTCAGGCGGTTTCTATCGATGTCGTCTTCCGCGGACCGACACCGGGGAAGACCTGGCGGGATACGCTTCTTGTCTTTACCGACTGCGGCACCTATCGCGTACCGGTTGAGGGGAGAACATCCGGGACGCCCCCGCCGGAGCCCCGGCCGACGATCACCGGCTACGACTGGAGAACGCGCGCCGTCGGTTCGCGGAACGATACGCTCTCGTTTGCCGGAAATGCCGGCACCGGAGGGTATGCGATCCGGGAAGTGCGGATCGTTTCCACCGGATCGACTCCCTTCTCCCTTGTCCCTCCGTTGCACAACCGGGATTCGGTCAGACCGGGAGACACGTTCCCCCTCGGGATCCGGTTTGCGCCGACGTTTCCCGGAGTCTACCTGGATACGATTCTGCTCGTGACGGATGCCGGAGATACCGCCCGGGCCGAACTGATCGGTCGGGCAATCGACACTTCCGCCGGACTTCCCCGACTTGAGGGGGTCGATATCGAGCTTTCTTCTTTCTGTGTCGGCGATCGGCTGGACACGTTCCTTGTGGTGGGAAATCCGGGGACCGCCACTGCGACGATCACCGACGTGCAGGTGATTCGCGCAACCAACGGAACGCTGAACTTTGTCGCGCTGAATCTTCCCCGGACAATTCCGCCGGGGGGAACACTTCAGCTTCCGTTGCAGTTCCGGGCGAATGGAGCCGGGGCGTTCGAGGTGTTGATCGGCGTCGATACCGGATCGGGAGGAGAGGGGATCGTCCTCCGGGTCTCCGGTGTCGCCGTTGAGTGCGAGCCTCCGGCGCTGGTAGTGAACGATCACGATTTCGGGACGATCTGGATCACGACGGAGAAGGAGGGGAGCGTGACGATCAGGAATATCGGCAGGGGAGATGTGGGGGTGCTGGAGGCGATGCTCCTCAACGATGCCGAGAGATCCTTTGCCTACCTTGATCCCTCCCCTCCCTTTATCGTGCCGGAAGGGGATTCGGTCATCGTCCGTGCAAGTTTTTCGCCGCCGACGGTGGGAAGAAAGGACGGCGCGATTCTCTTCAATACGGAGATCGGCGAGCTCCGGGCGGGGCTGACCGGTGTCGGAAAGAAGCTGGTGATCCCGGCCTTTATCCGTCGCGACTACAAAGGGATGCCGGGAGAGGAGGTGGTGATCGATGTGGAGATCGAAGCTCCGGCCGATTCGGTCTACCCGGAACGGATCTCCTACACCGTCCGTTTTGCAGAGGAACTTCTCGATCCGCTCGGCACGGTCTCCACTGTCGGTGTCGATCTGCCGCAACTCGGCACCGGAGTTCTGTCCGGCGTCGTTCACCGTCCCTCCGACTCGCTTCTCGGTGAGGGGACGATCGTCTCGCTTCGCTTCCTGACGCGCCTTTCGCTTCTGGAGTCGACCGAGCTCCCCTTTGAACTGGAGGCGGATCGTCTCTGGATCGAATTCGATGAACGTCCCGGTCTGCTGGTCAAACTCCCGATCTGCGGATTGGAACAGCGTCTGTTCGACTTCACACGGTTCGGACTGAGCATCGGATTTCCGGAACCGAATCCGGCTTCGGACGAGGTTCTGTTCCCCTTCGAAATTCCGTTCGACGGGATGACCCGCGTAGTGGTCTTCGATTTGCTCGGCTACGAACGTCTTGTGGCAATCGACCGGTTCCTTGTCGCCGGCTCCTACGACCTGTCGATTCCGGTCTCGCTTCTTCCGGCCGGAACCTATATCCTCCATTTCAGAAGCGGTCAGTTCTCCGCCACACGCCGTCTGGAAGTGCGCCGATGATTTTCCATCCTCCGTTTGTGGAAATAATCGTAGACTTGACCGGTTCAATATCCTGAAGAAAAACTTCATGCGGACGTTTCCGGAAAAATGGGATGTGAGGGGATGCGTCCCCTTTCCGGTCTGTCCGTATTCCGATGTCAATTCCGTTTTGTGGTATGGCGATCCTTCGTTCAATTATTTTCAGTGTGCTGCTTGTTCTGCCGGCGAGTTCCTTCCTTGCGGCGCAGGAAGAGGCTGACGGGCTGATCTTCTTTGATGCGCTTTCCTTTGCCAACAAGGCCGAGATTCCTTCCGGTCGGGTCGATCTCTACGTCGCCATTCCCTACGCCGCTCTGGACTTCACGCGCGGAGCCGACGGGTTCTCCGCCCGCTATCGCATCCGGCTTCTGCTGAAGCAGGGAGAACGAACGGTCTACGATACGACCTGGACACGGTCGGTGACGACGACCGATTATGACCGGACGACCGGAGCCGTTCAGGTCTTTGAATTTTTCCAGCAGCGGATTCCGGTGGAGCCGGGGGAGTACGCAGCCCGCCTTGAGATGCTCGATTACGGAACGAATATGAGCAGCGTGGCAAACAGAACGGTGAATGTCATCGATTTTTCCCGCTACGAGTTTGCGCTGAGCGGGCTGATGCTGGTGAGCAAGATTCGTGAGAACGCGTCGGGGCATACCATCTCTCCCCTTCTCTCAAGCAACGTCAGTCTGGTGAAAGACTGGTACTTCGTCTTCTTCGAAGCCTACAACTATACCGAGGGGACGGAGTTCGACGTGACCGCTCTCTACAGGTCGCGCGACGGTGAGATCGCCTGGAGCGAAACGTGGGAGAAGGAGATGCCGAAAGGACGAAGCCAGCAGTGGCTGCGAATGCCGGTTGAAGGGTTCGGCAAGGGAGACTATATCGTCGAGGTCTTTGCCGTCCCGCAGGGAGACCCGACCGATACGCTTGCGGCGGCGAAGCGTCAGATCTCCTTCCGGGGAACGGCCGAGGGGATGCCGTTGAGCGAGGCGGAGCTGATCGAGAAGATCAAAAAGCTCCGGTACGTCGCCACGCAGAGCGAGATCGATTTCATTGAAGATGGAGGAACGTTCGCCGAGAAACGGCGGCGGTATGCGGAATTCTGGAACGACCGTGATCCCACGCCCGGTACCCCCGCAAACGAAGCCATGCTCGAATATTTCCGGCGGATCGACTACGCAAACAAGAACTATCGCAGCTACGCCGAGGGATGGCTGACCGATATGGGACGGGTCTACATCGTCTACGGTCCACCCGACCGGGTCGACCGTGATCCCTTCGCCTCCGACGGCAGACCGCGCGAGACGTGGGAATACTACGGGCGCCGTCTCAGCCTCCTCTTCGTCGACCAGACCGGCTTCGGCGACTTCCGCCTGCAGACGCCGGTGCCCCTGTCGGAGAAGTACAGATATTGAGAGAGTGTATCGGTAGGGGGCAAAACCTTTGCCCCACCCGGATTGAAGTGCAAATGCCGATTGTCGATTTGCGAATAACCGGGGTAGTCGTCGGGTTTATCCCGACGTCGGGATGCCTGGAGCGGGTCGGGTGCGTGCGAGCAGTGTCGAAGTGAAGAGCGTACGGTCGAAGCCGTACAGCGACTATGTAGTTCGAGAGGTGAAGAAAGATGAAGGCCCTTGATAAAAACCGTCGATGACAACAGGACAAGCCCTTCACATTGCGCACCTTCTTGAAGAGAAAGGCGTTCGTTTCGAACCCGGCCTGAGTGACGGGGAAACGGAACGTGTCCGACAACGGTTCGGCCTCCGGTTTCCTCCCGATCTATCATGCTTTCTTCAGACCGCGCTGCCGGTATCAAACGGGGTTGTCGACTGGAGAAAAGGGTTGATGTCGGAAGCAAAAAGGGAAAAGATTCAGGCACGACTCGACTGGCCCCGGGAAGGCGTTCTCTTCGATCTGCGTCATAATGATTTTTGGTTTGATCGATGGGGAGAAAAGCCTGATATGGAGGAGCGGATTGCTCTTGCCGAACGACATCTCCGCTCCTGTCCGACGCTGATTCCGATCTACAGTCATCGCTACATCCCCGAACAACCCCACACAGCCGGGAATCCGGTCTTCTCGGTCTATCAGACGGATATTATCTATTACGGCTCTGATCTGATCTCCTATCTGGTCCACGAATTCGGCATCGTTCTGCCGTCCGAGTGGATGTCTCCGCGAAGTTCCGGGACATTCGTTGAGTTCTGGAGTGATATGATAGACTTGTAGAGTACATAACGTATTCCTATTCCGGCGGACTTCTTCTTCAAGAACTTTCCGATCCTGTTTGCCGGGAACAGACCAACAGATGTTTATTGATACCGACGTTCAGCTTTATGTCCGAACACCAGCATGAAATACTTCTGCGGCGAACGATCCACGTATCGCCCGATCGGCTCTGGAACGCCTGGGCCGATTCCGC
>CBFGQN010000356.1:0-4936 GCA_965650895.1 uncultured Ignavibacteria bacterium
CGTCGATGCCGCCACGCACGCGCGTCTGTTCGAGATCCTGGCCGACGACCCGGAGAAAGTTCTCGGATTCTACGGCAACGTCTTCGGATGGCAGTCCCACAAGTGGGAAGGTCCGATGGACTACTGGCTCGTCGACACCGGCGAGGGAAACGGCGGGATCAACGGCGGACTGGGAAAGAAGCCGGAAGGCTCGCCCGGTATCATCAACACTATCGATGTCGATTCGGTAGATGAGTACGTTGCAAAGATCACCGAAGCCGGAGGGACGATCGCCATGCCGAAGCACGCAATTCCTGGAGTGGGATGGCTGGCTTACGGGATCGATCCGGAGGGGAATATGTTCGGCCTTATGCAATCCGATGAGTCGGCTGCGTAAACGGAATGACGGAACGGAGAGAGAGGAATTCATCTCTCCTCTCTCTCCGCTTCCGAACTTCCCGGAGCTTCGAAAGAAAGTAACGCAACCGATATACATGTAGAACAATCAGCGAAAGACCATGCCACGAGTAGTATACTTTGAATTTACCGCCGAGGACCCGGAACGGGCAGCGACATTTTACCGGAACGTCTTCGGATGGAACGCCGTCAAGTGGGACGGACCGGAAGATTACTGGTCGATCATCACCGGAGAGGAGAGCGAGCCGGGCATCAACGGCGGCATGATGCGTCGGCGGGAAGGCTCGCCGAACGCGACAACGTCGATCGAGGTGGAATCGCTCGCCGACTACACCGAGAAGGTGGTGACCGCCGGCGGAATCCAGGTGGTGCCACGGACTGAAATACCGGGCATCGGCTCCTATGCCTACTTCAAGGATACCGAGGGGAATATCTTCTGCATCATGGAACCGGAACGCCGGAACGCGTGAGGAAATAGAGGAGCTTCTCATCAACTGAACAGGGAGAGGAAAGAAGACCGTAGCTCGCCTTTCATCAACTGACACTATCGTACAAAATCATGGAAAGAAAACCTGACATCATCACCTGGTTTGAAATACCGGCACAGGACTTCGAACGTGCGGTAACGTTCTACGAGACGATTCTGGAAACAACGCTGCATCGTTTCGGACCGCCGGGATCGGACTACGCCTTCTTCGATCACCACAACTCGGTCGGCGGAGCGATCACCCGTCACGACGGCTGCCGCCCTTCAGAGAACGGCGTGCTTGTCTACCTGAACGGAGGGGAAGATCTTCAGCCGATTCTCGACCGGGTGGAAGAGGCCGGCGGGAAGATCCTGAAGGGGAAAGAACTGATCTCCGAAGAGATCGGCTATTCCGCTCTTTTTACCGACACCGAAGGAAATCGCCTTGCCCTTCACTCAAGCAGATAATTCTCCATTACCATCAACACGCGACACTATGCTCTGCGATATGGCAACAGATATTCATCCGGCTTCGGTAACCGGGCTGGCCTTTGTCTCGGTCTATGTTGACGACTACAAACAATGCCTCGATTTCTATACAAACGTTCTGGAACTGGAGAAGCGCTTCGATATGGGAAAGGAGTCCTGCTTCTTCGGGGTGGGTGAGGAGTGCGGACTCTACCTTGAGGGGGGACACCGCATCGGGCAGACCGATCCGTTGACCTCACGAGCCACCTTTACTCTGGCCGTCCCCTCCGCCTTTGCGCTCTTCGGCAGACTGGTAGAGGCCGGAACGGAGATGATCGATGAGAAACCGCAGAAAGTGGGAGAAGGGAATTACTGGTTCCGGTTCTTCGACCCCTCCGGAAATATTCTGGAAGCGCTGGGGGGAGAGTAGAGACACGGCCTGAAAGTTCGGCAACCACGATCATATAAACATAGCACAGGAAAGAACGATGAGCACAACGACAGCACAATCCGGATCGATCCTCTGGCAGGACCTGACGGTAGGAAATGCCGGCGACGTCAGTCGGTTCTATGCCGAGGTGGTCGGCTGGGAGGCATCACCGCACGACATGGGAGAGTATCACGACTTCAACATGAAGGACGGGGAAGGGAAGATCGTTGCCGGCATCTGCCATGCGAAAGGATCGAACGCAAATATCCCACCGCAGTGGATACTCTACATCAGTGTCGAGGATGTGGAGGCAAGTGCGGCACGATGTCGCGAACTGGGAGGGGAGGTGGTGGACGGACCCCGCACGGTGGGAGAGAGCAGATTCTGCATCATCAGGGATCCGGCCGGAGCGGTAGCCGGGTTGTACGGCGGATAACGTCCATCGACGGAATGGGGTCCTTCATTTTTTCTGAGACAAGGAACATAAGAGTTAAGAGTACAGACATGCAACGATTGATTCGATACGGAATAGCGGCAATCCTTTCGGCTCTTCTCCTGACGCAGATCGCATCGGCGCAGGAACCGGAAAGCAAAACGGAGAAGAGAATGAATCTGGGCACCTTCTCGATCAGCCTTGCCGTCAGCGATATAAAGGCATCGAAGAGTTTCTACGAGAAGCTCGGTTTTGTCCAGACCGGCGGAGACATCGAACAGAACTGGATTATCATGATGAACGGCGAGGCAATGATCGGACTGTTCCAGGGGATGTTCGAGGAGAACATCCTGACGTTCAACCCGGAAGATGTCCGGAGCATTCAGCACTCGTTGAAAGAACAGGGAACGGAGATCATCACCGAAACGGACGAATCGACCGAAGGTCCGGCCCACATCGTGCTGCAGGATCCGGACGGAAATCTGATTCTGCTCGACCAATTCTGATTCCCGGCTCTCACTCCACATCACAATTTCTCGACATTGTCGCACGCTTCCTGCGTTATGCTCCGGTCTTCCTTCTTGCAGGGAGCGTGCGGCACGTCGATTCGGACAATTCGATATTGTCGCACGCTTCCTGCGTTATGCTCCGGTCTTCCTTCTGCAGGGAGCGTGCGGCAAATCGATTTCGGGAAGTTCGATTGTCGATCTTCGAATGTCAATCGTCAGTTGTCGAATGAACCGGACGCTTCCCTCACAACTGACCCCTCACGGCTGATGGCCCCCTGTTCGGATTGTCGAATGTCGATTTGCAAATACAGATATCCGCAGCATTTTTTCCCTTCATTGTTCAATCGACCATACTGAAGGTGAATCGGAACATCCGGACCAGAGACCATTCACTAATCAATCTATCAATACCATTATGAACGACGAAACGAAAAGACGGCTGGAAGAGCTTGAGAACGAGATTGCCGAGAGGCTTGAAGAGAAGCGGGCACTGCTGAGATCAGCAGCCGGTGAGAACGTGGAGAACTACCGGCTGAAACGGCAAGACGGAACCGAGACGACGCTTGCAGAGCTGTTCGGCGACAAGAAGGAACTGATCGTGGTCCACAACATGGGGAAAGGCTGTCCCTACTGCACACTCTGGGCCGACGGATTCAACGGCGTGGCCGAACATCTGGCCGACCGGGCCTCCTTCGTCGTCGTCTCGCCGAACACACCGGAAACACAGCGCGAGTTCGCCGAAAGCCGCGGGTGGAGATTTACGATGTCTTCCGCTGCAGAATCGTACTTCACGCAGGATATGGGGTTCAAAGTGGAGCAGGACGGACAATGGTACTACCTGCCGGGCTACTCGGTCTTTGCAAAGAACGACGACGGATCGATTACCCGCATCGCCTACGACTTCTTCGGTCCGGGAGATGTCTATGCCGGCATCTGGCACATGTTCGAACTGTTGCCGGGGGGACCGGGAGAATGGCAACCGCAGTTCTCCTACGCAGCGGCCGAGGCGGCATAAATCACAGGCGGCGTAAGCGTCGTCTGAGAGGGTGTCTTAAAAGTAGCCTGTGTGCTCTGTGGTCTGAGCAGTCGCAGAGAAGTATCAGGGAAATGCTCTACCACTTGGTGATGCTTCGTGTCCACCGCGGCGGATGGTGTCTTGGTGGTGCGTCTGATTCTTACCACCCGCCGCGGCGGACACAAAGGGCACCAAGAATCACCAAGCAACTGAGACTTCTGCAATTCGTGACTTTTATGAAACCTTCTGAAGCAAGAGAGACGCATGGCGTTTCTCACCACTGAACGGAGCGGAGAGTTGACGATGAACGACGGCGATGGATATCGAACGCGCGGATTTCGAAATCGCGTCGAGGCGGGAAAGGTTCTGGCCGATGCGCTGGAGCGGTACAGGGAATCCGACGACACCGTCGTTCTCGGACTCCCCCGCGGCGGCATGACCGTGGCGGCCGAAGTCGCCGGAGAGCTGGACCTTCCTCTGGATGTCCTGACCGTCCGGAAGCTCGGGACGCCGGGACATGAAGAGCTGGCGATGGGTGCGATTGCGTCTGGGGGAACGGTAGTGCTGGATCATGCACTTATCGAGCATCTGCATATTTCCGATGAGAAGGTGCGGGAGGAGATTCGGGAGGAGAAGGAAGAACTTGAACGGAGAGAAGCACTCTACCGCGACGACGGCGGTCCGATACCGATCCGGGGCAAACGGGTGATCGTCGTCGATGACGGTGCGGCAACCGGCTCCACCCTCCTCTCGGCAATCGGCGCCCTCCGGTCGATGGGGGCCGACTCCGTGATCGCCGCCGTTCCGGTCGCCTCGCCCGAAGCGAAACGGGCGTTCGAGGAGAAGGCCGATAAGGTCGTCTGTTCGCTGGTCCCCGCAGAGTTTTACGCGGTCGGCGTGTGGTATGATGATTTCCGACCGGTGACGAACGAGGAGGTGCGGCGGATGTTGCGTGAGGGACGGCATTCCGCGGGGCGAGGCTCGGGAGATTCCGGGGATCGGTTGTGAGGGGTGGACGCGCGGGGTCGGTCATGAGGGGGTGGACGGTGGACGGGTTCGGTCCGCTCTTTCGAGCGGAGCGAATTGGGGGGTGGCGTGGCCCTGCCTTTTATATTATTTTTTACAAATCCTATCGGGTCATTTAAACCAGATGACTGCAACCTTCAATTGAATTATTCCGGTACCACCGTGTTTATTCATGGAAAAAAAAGTAAACAGG
>CBFGQN010000357.1:0-4926 GCA_965650895.1 uncultured Ignavibacteria bacterium
GCAATCAGCGGTCAGCTATGAGCTATGAGCTATGAGCAGTCAGCTATGAGTAATCAGCGGTCAGCTTTGTATGAGGTTGTCGGGTTGGGGAGGGGGAGACGGCGGCGGCGGCGGTTGGGATTAGGGGAAGAACTGTATTGTTGCAGAGGAGAGGTGAGGATCGATCGATAGCCTTCGGAAGGAACGGCATTTTCTACCCATGGCTTACTACTGATAACCGAACGCTCGTCCCTCACCTCATAGCTGACCATCGACCTCTCCCCGTCAAAGCCCATGGCTGAAAGCTCACTGCTCAAAGCTGACATCTCAAGACTCACCCCTCAAATCTCCCCTGTAACCGAATCCGATTCCTGTGGTTGATCGCATCGATTCCTGCAGAAGGATGATATGTGATAGACATGTGGATTCTCCTTCACTATGCGGTTCCCGTCCGGCCGACTCCGGTCTGCCGGATGGGACCGTGTAGTGGGCGGGGAGAGGAGGGGAGGAGTTCAAAAGGAAAAATTCAACATGAAGAAAGCGGATCAGGCAGGATGAACGTCCCTGAGCGCCATCTATCTTCTAACGGTTTTTAATGTTGAGTTTTTCCTTTTGCATTCCCCTGATCCGATCCCACCACTCATCAATCGACCTCTTCCCTTTCAGCACCGGCTCGTACTCTTCCAACTGTTCGTTCACGACCTCTTCCCGCAGTTGATCCATTGTCCGGGTCAGCATCCGTACAAGGTGCTCGTTCAGTCCGTTTACGTCCGGCAGGTCGATTCCCGTGAAGTGTTCCGGGGGGGCGATCCGGGCAAAGGCGGTCGGACGTTCGTTGTGGAGAAGTTCGTAGCGAAAGGCGACCGTCGCCACCGAACAGGAACCGGTCATCCGAATTATTCGGGCCGTGCCGGAATAAAAGCGGAGGGGGCGTCGGTCATTCGGGACGATTTCTCCCTGCGGAAAGAGCCAGAGCACGCGACCCGTATTCCGGATCAGTCCGGCACCATATTCCAGCGATCGATAAGCCGAACGGGCATCCTCCCGATCAATCGAGAACATGCCGAGCTTCCGGAAAAATCCATATCGCTTCAACTGCCGTTCCTCCATCACGCCGTAGGCGTCGTGGTTGAGTCTCTCCAGAGAGATGAGGATCGGCATCACCGCATCCCACCAGGAGGAATGATTGGCGATGAGAATCAGCGGACGATCGGGTGAGACGTCGCGACTCCAGTCGGCAAGATGTTCCAGTCCGGCAACCATCACCCCCGAAAGCATCCGTCCCCCTCTCCTGCGGAAATACCGGGTGAGGAGCCTGCGGTGGAAGTCGGATGGTTTGGCGGTCAGCATGGAGTAGTCAGTTGTGAGCGGTCAGCTATGAGCCGTGAGCAGTCAGCTATGAGCTATGAGCGGTTAGCCGTGAGCAGTCAGCTATGAGCTATGAGTGGTTAGCCGTGAGCTATGAGCTTTGAGCTGTTTGTTCTGACAGTATGTTTTTTGTTCTTCAACTCCAGCAAGATACAACCTCCGGCTATGCAATCTTCATCCGCCTCTCATAACCTCTCCGACTGAAGCCGATCGCTAACGACGCATCCCTCAAAGCCGATCATTGACTGCTCAAAGCTGACTGCTCACGGCTCAAAGCTCAAAGCTCACGGCTCAAAGCTCACGGCTCACCGCTCAAAGCTCACGGCTCAAAGCTCACGGCTCAAAGCTGACTGCTCACGGCTCATAGCTGAAAGCTGACTGCTCACGGCTCATAGCTGAAAGCTGACTGCTCAAAGCCCACCGCTCACTGCACTTCGAAACCCCACAATTCCCGATTCTCCCTATCTTTTCCGGCATACGGCACACATCAGGCACTATGAGACACGTTCGATATGCGATCATCGGCGGGGGGATCAGCGGGAGCACGCTTCTGCACCTGCTCGCCTTGCGGGGAGAGGATGTCCTTCTGCTTGAACGGGAGGATGGTTCCGGCGGAGTAATTCGTTCGGAGCGGTTTGCCGGTGGGCTTATCGAGCGGGGACCGAACACGCTGCTGACCGGAAACGAGCACCTTGCCGGACTGATCGATGAACTCGGTTTGAATGAAGCGATGGTCACGGCCGATCCGGCCGCCCGCAATCGCTATGTCCTTCGGGGAGGAAGACTTCTGGCCGTTCCGACCAGTCCGCGATCTCTTGTTGAAAGCCCGCTTCTCTCCGGCAGGGGAAAGCTGCGCCTGCTCCGCGAATTCTTCCTCGGGGGATCGAAGTCGATGAACGGAAACGAGGAGAGTGTCGCCTCGTTTGTCGAGCGCCGCTTCGGTCGCGAACCCCTGGCCTACGGCGTCGATCCGTTTGTCTCCGGCATTTATGCGGGAGATCCTGCGTTGCTCTCGCTTCGCCATACGTTCCCGATGCTTCCTGAACTGGAGAAGGAGTATGGAAGCGTATTCAAGGGGATGATGCGAAAGGGAAAGGAGAGAAGAAGGCGAGGCGAGACCCGAAGCCCGCGCATCATGTTTTCGTTTCAGGACGGACTTCAGGCAATTCCCCGTGCGATCGAGGAGAGGTGGGAGGAGCAGATGGTCCGGAATGCCGGAGTGACGTTGCTGGAACGGGAAGGAGAAGGCTGGCGTCTCGAGTTCGATTCCGGGAAAGGTGAGGATAGTGTCCGGGCAGAGAACGTGATCCTTGCGACGAACGCTCCGGCTGCCGCCCGACTCCTCGCACCGGTGGATAAGAAACTGGCCGACACGTTGCGCCGGATCGTCCATGCTCCGGTTGCCGTCGTCCATCTCCTCTACGATCCTCCGACCGTCGGCCATCGGCTCGACGGATTCGGTCTGCTGGTTCCGTCCGTCGAGAAGCGGGATATTCTTGGTGTGATCTTCTCCTCCACAATTTTTCCCTCACGTTCCCCCGAGTGGAAGGCTCTGCTGACGGTCTTCATTGGTGGAAGACGACGTCCGGAACTGACCCGGCTGGAGGAAAAGGAACTAGCCCGCCTTGCTCATCGCGAAGTTGCCGATATTCTTTCGGTCGCATCCGAACCGGTCGCCTCGCAGGTCACCGTCTGGTCGACCGGGATACCACAGTACGAGATCGGATACGGACAGATCCTGCAGGGAATAGAGGAAGGGGAGGCGCGACTTCCCGGACTTCACCTGCTTGGCAGCTATCGCGGCGGCGTCTCCGTTCCGGACTGTGTGAAGTCCGCATACGAACTTGCCGAAACCTTACTGAACGCATCGTAAACCGTTATCTCTCGGGGCTGTGCCGCGGTGCGGGATGAAGCTGGATACGGAAAACCATAGTAGTTATATGAACAGCACACTTGACCTTATACACCGACCCCGCCGACTGCGGCGGACCGAAGGAGTTCGCGATCTCGTCAGGGAGACGCGGCTCCATCCGTCGAACTTCATCTATCCGATCTTCATCGTCCCCGGCCAGGGCGTTCGTCGCGAGGTCTCCTCGATGCCGGAAGTCTTTCAGCTTTCGGTGGATGAACTCCCGCGTGAATGTGAGGAACTGATGGAACTCGGCGTCCGGAGCGTGATCCTCTTCGGGATTCCGGAGACGAAGGATGCCGAGGGGAGCGGAGCCTGGGCCGAAGAGGGGATCGTGCAGCGGGGGATCCGGAAGATTCGTGCGGAGATGCCGGAGATGACGATCGTCACCGACGTCTGCCTCTGCGAATATACCGACCACGGCCACTGCGGTCTGCTCGACGGAGAGCATATCCTGAACGATGAATCGGTGGCTCTCTATGCCCGAACTGCGGTCTCTCATGCCGAGGCCGGGGCCGATATCATTGCCCCGTCAGACATGATGGATGGTCGCGTCGCCGGGATTCGGGACGGACTCGACGGAGCCGGTTTCGCGGATATTCCGATCATGTCCTACGCCGTCAAATATGCCAGCAGTTTCTACGGACCCTTCCGGGACGCCGCCGGCTCGACTCCCGGGTTCGGCGACCGCAGATCGCACCAGATGGACCCGGCCAATGCCCGCGAGGCGATGCGGGAAGCGCAGCTCGATCTGGAGGAAGGGGCCGATATCCTGATGGTGAAACCGGCGATGCCGAACCTGGACATTATCGGCGAACTCTATCGCCGGACCGATCTGCCGATTGCCGCCTATCAGGTCTCCGGCGAGTACGCCATGCTCCACGCCGCCGCCCGCAACGGCTGGCTTGATCTGGAGAGAACAATGGAAGAGTCCCTCACCTGCATCCGGCGCGCCGGCGCGTCGATCATCATCACATATTTTGCCAAAAGGATGGCACGAATTCTTCGCCGGTAAGGTTATGAATTCCTGATCCCTCAACGGGTGCGACCGGGGATCATTATCTTGCAGCGGTTTACGAACTAACAACAGGATTTCCCTTGCAGAGTACAACCGATCATTCGACGGAACTTCTCCATCGTTCCGGCCGATCCGACTCCAGACCCGGACTTGCCGGGGATCTGCGGACCGGATTCCGGAAGAGACCGAAGGAACTCCCTCCCATATACTTCTACGATGAACGGGGATCGGAACTCTTCGAACGGATTACGCAGCTTCCGGAGTATTACCAGACGCGGACCGAGCGGCGGTTGCTGGAGTCGATCGTCCGGGAACTTGCCGCCGGGGAGTATGCCGAACTGATCGAGTTCGGTTCCGGCAGCTCGGCCAAGACCCGCGTGCTGCTCGACGGGATGACCGCAACGTCGTCGGCGGCGACTCTGGAACGCTATGTGCCGATCGATGTCAGCAGCGATTTCCTTCTGGCGACCGCCGAACGGCTGAGCAGGGATTATCCGTCGCTGGAGATCGCTCCGGTGGTCGGAGATTTTCGTGAGGGATTGCAGGGAGTTCCACGTGTCGGTTCGGCCCTGATTATCTTTCTCGGCGGCACCATCGGCAATTTTCATTACGATGAGAGTGTGCAGTTCCTTTCGACTGTGGCGGAGGGGAT
>CBFGQN010000358.1:0-4924 GCA_965650895.1 uncultured Ignavibacteria bacterium
CGATTGTATAGATACGAATACCGGCGGCATTCGCGGCGGCAATAACCTGATTCTCGTTCCCGCCGCATCGGGTATTCACTCCATCCGTCAACAGAACAATCACCCGACGCCCCGGAAGATTCTGTTGCTGCAACTCAACGATCGTCCGTAATAGGGCATCATAGATACAGGTTCCAAGGGGCTGACTTACCGTTGTTGAAGGGACGGCCCCCTGCAGAAGAGTTCCATCGGTTGCATAACCGGCAAGCCGGTTGAACTGTCCCGAACCTCCGAATTCATACACCGCAGCCGTATCCACAACTCCTCGAAGCGTATCGCGAATGAGACTTCCAAGAAAGACCCTTCCGGCAGAGTGGGCTGCTGAGATCTTTGATTTGGGAGGAGTACCGAACACAAAATCCATACTCCCGCTCCGATCAAACACCGTCGCAATCGTCAGCGAATACCGGCTGTCGGCGGTGAAGCGGACGAGTTGCGTGTCCAGACGGGGAGCATCCGGCGGCGTGTAGCAGATGCGGACGGTAAAGCCGCTGTCGGGTTCCAGCCTGAGCGGAGTCGGCGGGAACGTGCCGCTGAACGGGGCGATGATCTGATCCGGATCGGTAATCACCGTCACCGAACTCCCCACGTTTCTGATCGTGATATCCCGGCATTTCGTCGTGCCGCACCGGGTCGTGTCGAAGTCGAGCATCGAAGGGGAGAGCTGCAGGATCGGTCCGATATCCGGAGCCAGCGTCATCCCGGCCCCGTTAACCACAAGTTCGGCCGGCAGTCGGCAGGCTCCGTTCGCCAGCCGCAACGTGTCGGGATAGAGTCCCTCGACGGTCGGCTCGAAACAGATATCGATGGTGATGGAAGTGCCGGGGGCGAGTGTTCCCGTAATCGGAGGTGAGACCGAATACGGGGGCGAAAGGGGAAGAATCTCCGCAAGTGAAATCGGCTGGTTCCCGTTGTTGCTGACGGTCACCTGCTGACAGGTCTGCTTGGCCAGAACGATACCGCCGAAGTTGATCTCCGGCGGATCAAAGTCGACCGCAGCCGAGCGGGAGAGCCCGAGAAGCACGACAGTATCACGCGCAAGGTTTGCACCGTCCCCGGTATCGACCGTCATCACAAGATTGTTCTGACTTCCGCTCAATCCCGGAATCACCGGCGCAAAGCAGAACTGCACGGTTCTGCTCTCCCCCCCCGGAATCGTCACCGGCGTATTGAACGCCGGAACGGTTGAAAGGGAAAAGGGAGTTTGCGCCGGGGTCAGCGAGACGATCCGGATGGGAGCATCGAAATTGTTCCGCAGGAGAATATCGAGACACTCGACCTCGCCGCAGGGGATATCAAACCGCAGCGTATCGGCGCTGAGCAGCAGATACCGATCGAGCTGAGCCGAAAGATTCTGTGTGGAGACGAAGAGTACACAGAGGAATGATGCAAAGAATACCTGAAAATTCCGCATCGTGGTGCAGGTCTGTAAACGGGAATTGTGCCTTGTGCAAATATATGCGTTACGGCAGATCAACACGACAGCCCCGGGTCGGTTACGGCTGAGAGATGCAACGGAACGTCGCACCCCCCCCGGGCACCCCCTTCGACAGGTTGCAGGACTACCGGGCTTCCTCTATTTTCATCGACCCATCGGTCTGCCCTCGCTCCGGCAACCATATCACGCTCACTCGCAAACGGCCTGACCGATCCGGGACCCGTCGTTCAACATTTCAGGAGTAAAGAGCACAATGGAAGGAAGAACCAGGTTGCGCATTCTCGGAGCCGGACTGATCGGAAACGTAATGGAGTGGTATGACTTTGCCGTCTACGGTTTCTTCGCCTCGACTATCGGCACTCTCTTCTTCCCGAGCGGGAACCCGACCACATCGCTGATCGCCTCCTTCGGTGCCTTTGCCGCCGGATTCCTTATGCGCCCGGTCGGTGCTATCCTCTTCGGTCACATCGGCGACATCCTCGGCCGAAAGAAAGTGCTTACGATCTCGGTGATGCTCATGGCCATCCCCACCTTCCTCGTCGGTCTGCTGCCGACCTACGACGACATCGGACTCGCCGCCCCGGTTCTCATCGTCCTGCTCAGAATGATGCAGGGAGTCTCCGTCGGCGGAGAGTATACCGGATCGTTCGTCTTTCTGGTCGAACGGGCGCCGAAGAACAGGCGGGGACTCTACAGTTCGTGGAGCCTCACCGGCGCACTCGGCGGCATTCTGCTCGGTTCGGGCATCGGTGCGCTGGTCACGAACCTGGCAACGCCCGACCAACTCAACGCCTGGGGATGGCGCATCCCCTTCCTGGCCGGCATTCTGGTTGCCGGAACCGGTTGGTTGATTCGCCGCGGCATCACTGAAGAGATCGGAGAGAAAAAGCCCGAGGTCTCGCCGCTGGCCGAAGCGGTCAGGGGGAGCAGGCGAGAACTGTTGCAGAGCTTCGGCCTGAACGTTGCAAACGCCGTCAACTTCTACATCATCTTCATCTACATCAGCACATGGCTTGTCGCACAGGACGGGACGAGCCGGGCCGAGGCGCTGGACATCAACACGGTGAGCATGGCGATCACGCTGCTGATCATTCCGCTGGTCGCTTTTGCCTCCGATCATGTCGGCAGAAAACCTTTCCTGCTCGTCGGCAGCGGCGGACTGGCCCTTCTCGGCTATCCGCTTATCCTGTTGATGCACCATACCGATCCGGTGATGGAAACGATCGGACAGATCGGTCTGGCGGTTTTCCTCGGCATCTTCCTCGCCACAATCCCGGTGACCGTGGCCGAACTCTTTCCCCGGCGAATCCGGGTGAGCGCCACAAGCCTGAGCTACAATCTTCCGCTGGCGATCTTCGGCGGAACCGCTCCGATGGTCGCCACATGGCTGATTACCGAGACCGGCAACGCCATGGCCGTGGCCTGGTACCTGAGCGCCGCAGCATTGGTCGGCTTTCTTGTGACGCTGACGCTGAAGGAGACGCATCGGAAGGAACTGGAATGAGGGGAAGGACGATTTGCGAATGCCGATTTGCGATTTGCGCCAATGGTAGCCGCAGTGGTTTCACCCTGCGGCAAGGAAAGACCTGGTAAAGGTGCGAATGTCGATTGGCGAATGAGAGAAGATGGGACACGGATTTGACGGATCGAAAATGGAATGCCGTAGAGCAATCCGACGGAGATGAACGGATTGCTCCACGGCATTCAACTCGTACACTCATTACATCGGCTATTGCACCAGCATCACGCGAACGGTGGCGACAAGAGCACCGTCGGACATGATTCCGACGAAGTAGGTGCCGGGAGGAAGCCCCTGAAAATCGAGTCGATTCACGTTGATGTCAACCGCCGTCATCTTTCTTCCCATCACGTCATAGAGTTCCACAACGGCTTCTTCGTTCCGACCGATCCCGAGAAGTTCCGGTGAGAGGACCGCATCGCCGGTCAGCATAACACTTCGCACGACGGTTGTACTCATCCCCTCTTCATTCACTCCGCTTGTGCCTCCATCCTCGATTCCGAACTCCAGAAGGAAGTAGGATGCACCGACATCAGAAAAATCGAACAGTTCCCTTTCATCCATGTACAACTCACCGATACTCCACCCCGATGCAAGGATATTGCCGGAAGCCTTTCTCGTCAGAAACGATCCCCATACTCCTCCTCCGGACTTCAACACCCTGTACGTTTTCAATTCCAGATCCTCATCAAGGAAGAGCAAGAAGCCGTTCGCCCACCCCCCCTTGCTGATGATCGTATCTTCTCCGAGCGTCAGCAGCTTGGTAAACTGCCCCGATACCACCACTTCGCCGCCGGGAAGAGCCAGAATATCGATTCCGTTGGAACTGGTCGGATGCTCTTTCCCGCGGTCATCGTAACCGAACCGTACCACCCTCTCGGGAACACCCCTGTCCGTCAGCCGGGCAACAAAGGTGTTCGCCCCCCTGCTGTAAGTGCCGGTCACAACCACATCGTCAAAGAACGAAGTATCTCCTATCACCAGTCCGGTCATCAGCAGACGGTCCTCATCGTCAACAACGAGGGAAACCGGCCTGTGGGTGGCTCTTGACCGGAAGTTGCGGACGTACAGGACATCTCCGTCAGGAGTGTAGCCGGCAACAAAAAGGCCGGATCTGGCTTCCGGAACCGTGGAACTTTCCATGGGTATCAGAACCGAATCACCGAGGAACATCCGGGAGGTGAATTCTCCGGCGACATGGCATACCCCTTTGGAGTCAATCCCGATAGCCCAGATTTCACCCCAGCAAACGGAATCCGAGGTTCGTGACCAGATAAAGTTGCCGGAAGCATCATATTTGGCAAGGAGTATCCGGGTCACATCTCCTCCCTCCTCATAATCGACATCTCCGATCGTCACCAGATCCTGCATCCGTCCGCCGATATAAATATTTCCGGAACGGTCGACGGCAAGCCGACCGCTTATCCAGCCACGATCACCAATCCTTCGGATCCATCCGAATGAACCGTCGTTTCCAACCTTGATAAGCCAGGTTGACAACCCCTCTTTCCCCTCGAAGCCGATCGCCTCACCGTTGATCTCTCCCCACCCCTGTATCTGAAACAGAACATAGACATTGCCGTTGCTGTCCAGAGCAAGGTCGGTCAGCCTCAGATGATACATTGCCCCCTGAACCGCCCACTCGGCCTCTCCATCCGGAGAGTACTTGATTAGCGCAAGCCCCTCTTTGGGCGTGCTGAGCGTTATCTCATCGCTGATCGCCACTTCTTCGTAAAACACACCGACACTGAAGACATTCGAGGCCTGATCGGAGACCATTCGCATCGGTGCCTGCAGTTCCGTCGTATCGTATCTGACCAGATCCTGAGCAGACAGAAGCGGGCAGCCGAACGGAATGAGCAGGGAAAGGAGAAAAGAAAAGCATTTCATAGTACAGGCCCGGTTTAGTGGTGGATGTCGTCACTCCC
>CBFGQN010000359.1:0-4908 GCA_965650895.1 uncultured Ignavibacteria bacterium
AAGATCGAGGGGGATGCCGGGTTCTTCTTCCTCTGCGGTATGCCGTACGTTGCGGTCAACAACACGGAGGTGAACACGCACGTGACGTCGAAGGTGATCTACTATCCCTCCATCGTCAAGGGTGTTCTCTCCTATGCCGACGGCAACTATAACTATGAAGAGAACATCGCCTTCGATCCCGGCTCGGGCGCCCCGCTCATCACCCGGTCCCGCGACGGCTTCGACGGACTTGAACTGGCAATGGGGGCAGGTGCTCACGTGGGGATATACAATGCCTACTCGCTTCCGGTTGACGAGACGATTCCGGAGTTCGGCCAGACTGCCGGGAATGAAGGTGCTCTCATTCGCCTGGAGGGAGATCACCCGATTCGGAAGGGAATACAGAGTGGTCGGTACTACATCGATTTCCCCGGCGGGAGCGAGATGACGTGGTTGCGAAAGCTTGGTCGGGGTGATCTTCTGGAGCTGACGATCCTGCCCGATACGGAGGTAGAGCCCCTTGCGGGGGCCGGGGTCTATCATGTTGATGAGGTCGACGGGAACATTGTCTGGCTGTTCCCCTCCGACAACTACAACGACTCACCGGCAGAACTGGATACGTTGGGACCGGTCTTTGTCGAGGTGATCGGAAGCGGCCGTGAGAATGTTCCTGCCGCTACATACGGCAACGTCGTCACGTATGGCGAGACTCCGGAGGAAGTTGCCGTTGCTTCCGGCATGAACCGGACCGGGGGAGATATTGCCGCACGGCAGGCTCTGGTCGACACGCTCAACGCGTTTCTGCTCGCCGGTTCCGGTACGCTCGATTCCACAACGATTGATCCCGGCCTGAAGGTTCGGCACTATACGACGGGAACTTGCACGACAGTCGGGATCCTCGGAGAGTCCTGGAGCTTCACAACAGCCGGTTCGGTCGACACGATCTTCATCACGATGTCGAGCTACGGCGACACGATCGTTGTCGGAGATGAGGGAGGATGGTTCTCGCTGGACAACACCGGACAGATCGTGTACCGTAACGTCGGTCTGAACGATCGCTCCCAACGCGTGCTGAACTTCACCTTCTGCACTGATGATCCTCCGTTGCTGACCATGGGGGGAGTGATAGCGGCATCCGCAGGCGAGTTCAGCGACACGGTCGACTGGGATGGTGGCGGCGTCGCGTACGCCGGAGTCGGCAACCCCAATCCTTTCGAGACCGGTGAACGGGGACGGTGGTCCCACCGGCGTTCCTGGGTCTACCGCACCGATGTCAAACCTTCAAGTGACCCGGTCGCCGGAGACTGGATCCACGACGATGGCGGTGTCTGGAATGACTTCTCATTCTTTAATCCGGGCGATCCTTCCACCTCCGACACCACGAAGTGGTTCAGTCCGGGAGAAATTACCGGCATCAACAGACACAACGTGCCCTACAAGGGGGTCGACATGCTGGGACGAACCAGCTTCACAGTATTTGATTATGGAGATGACGGAGAATTGCTCCCGGTCTATTCCGTATGGAACGCTGAGGAGAATTCAGCGGCATTCGAGAGCTTTGAGATGTATGCCGTTGGAGATTTCGGAGGTGAAATATCCGATAATCCTGTACATGCCGGAAAGAAGTCTCTGATGGTGGTGCCGGGGGATACCACGGAGTGTACGGTCGCGATCGTTGCCTCACAACAGGTACTCGAGAAGGGGGCGTATGTTCGTTTATGGATCAAGCCCGATCCCGTCAATGGAACTGTTGGTATCGTCGGTGATATTCCCCCTGCCTCTACTACGTTCTTTTTTACCGAACGGGCCCGAGCCGGAGACTGGGTCTTGCATGATCAGGTATTATCCACGACCTATCTGGATGATCGGTATGATGTAGGAGATACCATCTTCTTCAGCCTGTTCAATCTCGGTACCGATACGGTATGGGTTGATGATATCAAGCTCCAGCCGTACGATGCGGTCGTCACCGGCACGGTCTATGACTCCGCCACCTACCGGATTGCCGCCGTTTTCGATGAGGATAACTTCGGCCTCTATCCCGGCTTTAACGCTGAAGGGCGTCCCTACTTCTCGAAGATCGAAACGGCACGGGGAGTTCGGACGGCAGGGGATGCGTACGGGTACATACCCGGAGTTGAGCGGGACTGGCTCGGTGATGGAGATCCCTATCCGACGTATCCCACATCGACAGGAAGCCAAGAGGGGAGCGGCCTGCAGAATGGAATCTCGACCCTCAACGATGTTGATCTCCTGAACATCTCCGCAGGATTGGAACACAGTACATTCACGATCGTTGGAACCTCCCCCGAAACTCTCGATGATCTTGTGAAGAAAAAATCCGGCAAGTTCTCCGAGTTGCGTCCGGAGCAGCTTGCACGGCTGGATCATTACCGTCAGTTGGCCGAGGAGTACAAGCAACTGCTCAAGGAGCGAAAGGAGGTAGGGACTGAAGAAGAGCGGCAGAAGATTGAGCGGCGGATGGAGAGCGTTCGAAACGAAGGGGATGCCGTTCTTGAAGAATTGGGAATCGATCCGGAGAGTTTCGAGACGGACAAGTAGTACAAGACAGAGGACATAGAATTACCGGAAGAGAAACGGCAGAGCGTTGTGCTCCTGCCGACCACGAACAACAACGTATATGAAATTCAGAATCTACAGACGGTTTGCACTGACGGCAGTCGGCTTCTTCCTGCTTTTGGCTTTCCCGGCTTCGGCAGAGCGTGCCGATACGTTCATGATGACGCTGGTGACCAAGACTCCGGCGCATCCCTTCTATGATATGGGATACTCACTGGGATTTGCGGTTGACGGTGTTGAAGGGAAGACACTGGTGCTGGAACGGGGAAAAACATACCGATTCCAGTTTGAAGAGGAGCCTTTTGATGACTACAATCCGACCATTTATACAATCCCTATCGGCGGATCAAATGGTGCATTCGAACGGAATATCAACTACAGCAACATCAATAGTTGGTTTGAGGTGACGCCGGATGAACAGCACCCGGATACGGTGTACTACGCCTGTCCACGACAGCCCTATATGGGAGGGATGATTCTCATTGTCGACTCCATTACTTCGACCGTAGTTGATAATGAGAGGAGGGGAGGCGTCGGACTGTTAGCTGGTAGTCTGGTCAGCCCGAATCCATTCTCGTCCGAGACCGCAATCGAATTTTCTCTCTCATCGCCGTCACGCGTGCGCGTAGAGATTGTCGACGCACTCGGCAGATCGATATGGCAGCGGGATGCGGGAGTGAGGGAAACCGGTGAGCAGAGGGTGAGAATCGACGGACAAGAGTTCAGTCCGGGTGTCTACTACTACCGGATTGAGGCGTTCTCCGGAGAACGGAAAGATATCCTGAGCGGACAGTTGCAGGTACTTCAATGACAGGAACAACAACGCATATGAATTTCAGAATCTACAGACGGTTTGCACTGACGGCAGTCGGCTTCTTCCTGCTTTTGGCTTTCCCGGCTTCGGCAGAGCGTGCCGATACGTTCATGATGACGCTGGTGACCAAGACTCCGGCGCATCCCTTCTATGATATGGGATACTCACTGGGATTTGCGGTTGACGGTGTTGAAGGGAAGACACTGGTGCTGGAACGGGGAAAAACATACCGATTCCAGTTTGAAGAGGAGCCTTTTGATGACTACAATCCGACCATTTATACAATCCCTATCGGCGGATCAAATGGTGCATTCGAACGGAATATCAACTACAGCAACATCAATAGTTGGTTTGAGGTGACGCCGGATGAACAGCACCCGGATACGGTGTACTACGCCTGTCCACGACAGCCCTATATGGGAGGGATGATTCTCATTGTCGACTCCATTACTTCGACCGTAGTTGATAATGAGAGGAGGGGAGGCGTCGGACTGTTAGCTGGTAGTCTGGTCAGCCCGAATCCATTCTCGTCCGAGACCGCAATCGAATTTTCTCTCTCATCGCCGTCACATGTGCGCATAGAGATTGTCGATGCACTCGGCAGATCGGTATGGCAGCGGGATGAGGGAATGAGAGATGTGGGCGAGCAGAGGGTGAGAATCGATGGCCAAGGGTTCATCCCGGGTGTCTATTACTACCGTATTGAGGCGGCCTCCGGAGAACGGAAAGATGTCCTGAGCGGACAGTTGCAGGTACTTCAATAAAAGTTAACGCTCGGTGGCTTTAAACGGAACATACTGATGCGTTCGGTCTACTCTATATCCCTCTGTATCATGGCGATGCTTCCCGGCATCTCCCTGATCTCTTCTGCGCAGGACCGGGATGCGGAGTGCCGGAATGCACTCCGCTCCGCCCTGCAACTGCGGAATGCTCTGCCCGATTCCGGTCATGCGCTCTATCGTGCGATGACCATTACCACCGTACAGGTTTCTCTTCAACCGGATCCGGATCAAACCGGAGACCGGACGTATGATACGGTCTCGACGGAAGTCGAAACGATTGAAGCCGACAACCTGCAGATCGTTCGTTCCGATTCAACCGAGATGTGGGCCGATAACGAGCGTATGGTGGTGCTCGACAGACCGGGCCGGACCCTCCGCACGTTCAACTTGCGGAGTCATCGAAAGACCGTTGCCGGTCAGCGTCGACTGAACGCCGCCTTCCCCGATTCCCTGGCCGAACATGCCGAGCGTCTCGACTGCCGACGGCTGGAGGGAGGAGAGGCAAAACATCAGGAGATCACGTTTGATGTCGTCCCGCACATGCAACCATTCTATAACGCCCGACGGATCAGCATGACCCTTCGGGAAGATGGGGAGATCGTTCGGTTCTCGCTCCTGCATCCGGCAGGCTCGCCGACGATCTCAACGGAATACCGTGTCGACCGGATCGACCGGGAATATGTCCCGCCGGACTCGGGCGGTTCGGTCTCCGATCATTTCTTCCGGAGTGACGGAACACCAAAGAACGAGTTC
>CBFGQN010000360.1:0-4907 GCA_965650895.1 uncultured Ignavibacteria bacterium
AGCCGCAACGGCTCCCGGGAGGAACAGGGTGGGTTTCATAAGGCATTTCTCCAAACATCTGAGTGAATAAAGGATGAGTGTAAGGTCGATGCCGACGAAAGTACGGGATTGAGGAAAAAAGGACAACCCGGATGTCCGGAGAGAATGAAAATCCCGCCGACCGGCGGAATGGAGCGAGCGGGCAACGGATCCGAAAAAAACAGGGGGAGAGAACAGTCCGCCCTCTCCCCCTGCCGATCGTTTTCATCCTCACGGTCTACTCGATTCGCGTCACCTTCACAAACGAATTGGTCTCCACAGTCACCGTGCGCCCCCCTCCGGCACTGGTCATGCCCCACTGTATCGTCATGTCTCCGGCCGTCCCTCCCGTCTCGATAATTCCGCTGACAATGATAATTGCCCTGTCGGACTGACTCAGAGGAATCGACTGCGAGGCGGCAACACCATCACCGGTGATGATATCGCTTGCGCCGAACAGATTCCCGTCCTCGAAGTGCGAATGGAAGCTGACTTTCATCGTCGAGCCGGCCGGAACATCCGCACCAAGCAGAAGCGAACCCAGGAACTGCCCCTTCAGAGCGTACAGAAGGCCGTAGACCTCGTACACCTGATTTGCGTTGAGCGCAATCGAAAGATCATCATCGTTCTGCAACGAACCGCTGGTCGTCGATTCGTCGACCGTCTTCCGTGCGGTTGCGATCCCCCCGATATGAGAGAGCGTAAGCGAAGGATTCGCCCAACTCAGCGTGCCGCTTCCGTCGGTCTTCAGCACATCTCCGTCCGCACCGTCGGCCGGCGGAAGCGTGTAGTTGATATCGGCACCCTGCGCGCCGGCGGCAAACGTGGTCATATTGGTTCCGTTATCGGCCACAAGCTGAAGCTGATCCCCGGCCTGCACGTGCCGCCCCGCCTCGACATCCTCTCCCGCCTCCACATCATCTGCGGCAATCACGTCATCCCCGGCCATCACATCGTTGCCGGCAATCAACTCGACCCCGACTTCTACGGTATCGATCACAACAACCTTCAACGTCCCCCCCCCGGCATTGGCAAAGATGATCGTCTCGTCGATGCCGCTGTTCTTGCCGATGCCGTCTTCACGGATAAAGAGATCATTTCCACCACCGTTATCCACTCTGATCAACCCGTCCACCCGGAGATTATCGTCGATCCGGAGCAGAGGGTTTCCGCTCCCGCCGTTTGAAAGCAGACCGGTCACGCTCACATCGGCAAACGTCTGCGTGCCGGTCCAGTTGTTCGGATTGGCCAGGTTGATCCTGAACTCATCCCCGGTCGTTCCATCCCCCAGAAGCGTGGTCCCGTCGGAAAGAAGAGAAATGCCGGAGAGACTCGCCGCGGAAAAGTTCACCGTCCCGGTGAAGGTCATGTCGGCGTTCACCGTCTGCGGCGTCAGCGATTCGCTCAGCAGAAAGAAGGCCGCCCCAGCCCCGGGATCGGGAATGGTCAGGACGGAGTTCTGCGGCAGAGGATTCGGCGTCTGTACGGTAAGGGAATTCCATCCGCCATCGGTTCCGTCGTCATCAAGAAGTATCCGCTCGACGTTGAAGTCACGATTCTGCCCAGCCAGGTGAACCGGAATCCCCCCGATGAGCATCCCGGCAAGTACTAAAAGAAGTTGTTGTGATTTCATTTTGTCCGCCTCCTGATTGAGAGTCTTGCATTCTATTTCGAAAATCATTCCGGTCCGTCCTGAGTGGGACGGACCGGACGGACTGTGGCCGCACCCTTGTGCAGGCCGACTGCAAACGGCACCTGTGTGCCGGGGTGTGGAGTTGGACATTGTTCCCACAGCCGAAGAAAACAAGTTCATCAGGAGCATCCTGATTCAGATCCGCTCCCGCTACTGTACATGCATCACCCTCAGATAGGAATCGGCCTCAATCGTCACCGTCTGCGTGCCGCCGGTGTTATCGTCGGCCCATTGAAGCTGAAGGTTCCCGGCAGTTGTGGAGGTCCGGACGGTACCTCTGACAAAGACGACATAGAGATCCGACGCAGCCATATCGATAATGGTCCCGGCAACCCCGGAGGAGGTCAGTACATCACTCTCCTGCGCGTTCGCCGCCCCGGCCCGGGAGGTGGAGTAGGCGATCTTCATCGTCGCTCCGGTCGGGACCGTAAAGGCAATCTGAAGATCGTGTCCGGCATTTGTCGTGTTCGTGTAGAGGGTCCCCTCCAACTGGTAGACGGCATTCGTATCGAGGGGGACCACCAGATGGTCGTCGTTCTGCAACGTGGTGCTGCTGGTCCCTCCTTCGTCCGCCGTCTTCCGGACAAATGTGATTCCTCCTATGCTGCCGAGTCCCGAAGAAGACGAGGGTGTCCCCCACTCCAGCGTCGCCGTCGTCCCGGTCGGGGTCGGACTGTTTGCAATGCGGAGAACCTGGCCGGCGGTTCCGTTGGCGGCCGGAAGCGTGTAGGTGATGTTCCCCCCCTGCGCCCCCGACTTGAACGCCGAGTAGTCGTTCCCGCTCCCGTTCGGCTCAAAGAGTCGAAGCTCACCACCGTTATCGGCGTAGAGATTGCCGCTCTGCGTCCCGATATCTCCCGAGGTCGTCGTGATGCTTCCGGTCGTTGTCGAGATGTTCCCGACGCTCGTCGAGATATTGCCGGTCGTGATCGAAAGGTTGCCGGTACTGATTCCCAGATTACCGTTCAGCGTCGCCCCGGCAAAGACCGGAGAGTCGGTCGTCGCCACACTCTGTCCGATCGCCACAGTCATGTTTCCGTTAGCCCCGCCGTCGGTCACCGTCACGCCGGTCCCGCCGGTCAGCACACGCTCGGCCGTCAGCGTCAGACTGGACGACGCGGTAATGTAGGGGGCGGTAAGACTCCCTCCGAGTGAGGGGAGCGTCACCCAGCTCAGCAGTCCCAGACCGTCTGTCGACAGGACCTGACCGGCAATGCCGTCGGCGGCCGGAAGCGTCCAGGTGTAGTCGCTGGTGACGGAGGCCGGAGCGGCCAGGGCCACATAGTTCGATCCCCCTCCGCTCTCCTGCAGGCGGAGTTCGCCGGTCAGAAGAACGTCGCCGGTGATCGACTGCAAACCGGCCGTCGGATTGGAGATCAGTAACGTGCCGCTCCCGCCGGGATCGGGAATCGTAAGCGTCCCGCCCGTGATCGGTCCCGGAGGAGTCCGGATTTCGATCCGGTTCCCGTTGTCGTCGTCAAGGACAATACGATTTCCCCGCATGTCGCGGTTCTGCGCAGTAACAACCGGAAAGGTTGTACAAAGCAAAAAGAGTGTGAGCAGGCTTTTGCCGTATCCCATAGAACTGCAGCTCCCGTATATGATCGATCGGGGGGAAAATTTTTCCCTGATACAACGACACGATCATCTCTTCTGCGATGAGAAGAGAGTATGGGACGTGACGATATCCTGTCTACTTGACAGGGCCAAAGATTGGAGGAAGAAGAGACGCGACATCGACAGCACACGAAAACCGTTCCGGACATTGAACGGAATTCTGCACGACGATTCTCGTCTTGAATGAGGAATATCCAGCTGATGCTGTCGACGGATGTCGACCTGGAGGGTAGTAATACTGACGGAGTTGGTATATAGACGGCGCAAAGATAGGGAGAAATCCTCTAATAGATAAAAAAAAGGCAGGAATAATCCTGCCTTTTTTCATTATCGCTCCATAATACGGTTCGCCGGGATCAACTCATCATCACTGCGTCTCGATCACCTGATAGAAGAACTGATAGGAAGTCGTCGCCGCAGGCAATCCGATGAAGCTGATCGTGAAGCCGTTCGCGGTACGGGAGACATAGGCCCCGATACCTGCCGCCTCACCGTTGGCCGGGGTCAGGTTGATGATCGGAGCGACGTCGTACGGGACGTCGAACGTCACCGTTGCCTGTGCGCCGACCGCCGGAGCCCCGCTCGTGGTGATGTCGATCATGCCGGCCACATCCGTGGCGTTGCTAAGAGCCGCCGTGGTCACGTTGCCCCCCGCCACCGCCGATACCGGCGCGGTCGTTTGCGTCGAGCGGACGTGCGCATCGTTCGCGGTCAGCCGTGCGTTTGCTCCAGTCACAAGACTGAAGTTTGAACCGACCGTCACCTCCCCTCCGGTCACGTCAACGCCGTTGGTCACGTCCAGATTTCCGTTGACCGTCGTCTCGTCACCTGCGGCGTCGCCGAGCGTGGAGTTCCCCACAACACTGAATCCGCCGTTCGTGACGGCAAGATTTCCTGCGGTCACCGACAGATCATCATTGACCGTGACGGCTTCACCCGGACTGTACATCAGGCTCCCGTTGCCGAAGATGATGTCGGCACCGGAGGTCATCGTCAGGTCATCGGCAAAACCAACCGCACCGAATGTGGAATTCGAAATCGTCGAGGTCGCACCGGTGAAATCCAGATTGCCGCCGATGGTAACGGTGTTGGCGATGTCGACATCCTGCGTCGTCCCGTCAACCGTTACCGCCGTTGTGCCGTTGGTCGAAAGGGTCAGATCGTTTGCACCGGTCGTCCGCACATCCAGCGGCTGGTCGGCCGTCAGGCTGTGCGTCGCCGAAACGCCGTCAAGCCAGACACCCGCACCCGACTTTATCATGCCGGTTGCGGCGATGTCCCCGGTCACCGCAAGATCATAGACACTGTTCGGCAACGTTTCCGTTCCGGTCGCATCCTGCAAACCGTTGATCGTCAGCACCGTCCCGCTCGAACCGGCCGTTCCCAGTACGTGACCTGTTCCCGGCGCCTGAAGCGATACCCCCGCATCGACCGTCAGGTCCGAACCGGCAACGTTCAGGCCGTCCTCCGCGTCAACGCTGCCGTTGAACCGGGCGTCTCCATCCACTTCCAGATCCTGGGACAGAAACAGGTCCACGCGGAGATCACCCTCATCCGACGAGAGATAGAATTCCGTAGC
>CBFGQN010000361.1:0-4906 GCA_965650895.1 uncultured Ignavibacteria bacterium
TTCTATCTGTTTGAAGGGGACAGCACAGCGGAATCGGCCTCGGCCAGATTGACAATCAATCCGGGAGAGGTCGTTGCCCTGATTGTGGGGCAGGAAAACGGCATGGTCAAGTTCTATACCCTCCCCCTCTATACACCGAACCCGGCCGGGGGACAGCTTCAGGAGACGACGCCGGAAACGAGAAACAGTGCGAACCTTCGCATTCTCAACGGCTTGCGGGATGAACCGATCTCCGCCGGACTCATGGGTCAGGGGACGCCGATCGCTTCCGATCTACAACCCCTCTCCCTCTCCGCATCGACCCCCGTTGAAATCTGCAGCGAAGCCGGAGGAGATACGCTGGTTATCGTGACCCGGAGCGGCGACACCACACGCGCACCGATTCTGGTGGAAGTAGGGGGAGAGGCAACAATCATCGTCTTCGACAACGACATCGGAGGGATCCGCGCAGCCACGCTGAACCGTCCGAGCGGTTCTCCTTCGGCAGGAACTTTCCGGGTGCGGGGAGTGAACCTGACGAATGTCGAGACCGTGTCGGTAACGGCTCGCGCCGGGGCGCCGGAGGGGATAACGCCGGGATTCCGCCTGTTCAGCAGTCCGGGCATCGGAGTCGTCACCCCCTATCGTGAACTCCCTGCCGGACTCTATCCGGTGGCTCTGGAACAGACGTCGAACGGGACGTTCTATCAGGGAGGACTCTACAGGTTCGAACAGGGAGATTATACGCTGCTGACTCTCGAAGAGAACGACAAGCCTTCTCTCTACATCCTGAAAGAATCGGCCGGGACCCCCTCGCTGGAACCGTTGCAGAGCATCGGACGGCAGGTCAACTTCTTCAGTATGGTACCGAACGGAACCGTCTCATTCGAAGCGACGACATCGCTGGGAACCATTCGCATTACGGATGTCGCTTACAGCTATGTCTTTCCCGGAATTCTTCCGGCCGAACAGGTAACGATCAACGGGACGGGGACTTCGGCAACCACGCTTGATCTCTCCACCTCCGGCTATACCGTCGGACTGACAGGGGAATCGAACCGGCAACTTGTCGCTTTCCCCCGTCCGACCGAACCGGTTCCGGCCGGAAAAGCCGCGATCCGTTTTCTGAATGGCGTGCCGGGAGAGGGAAGACTGGAGATCCGTTCGGATTCCTCCAAAGGTCCGGTCGAGACAACCATTGATTTCGGAACGCCTTCACCGACGGTTATCAAGGAAGTCCGGCGCCAGACATTTTCGGTGACGGTTGCCGGAACCACCGAGGAGGTGGCACGGATTTCGGGAGTGGAGCTGAGCGAGGGACGGAATTACCTGCTGGTGATCGGTCCGAAGGGACCGACAAGCGGCTCGGCCTACCGATACGGAACGCTCTGGATGCAGGAGTAAGCCGAGAGCTTCATACTTCATTCCGCCGATATGCAACCGGCTCCGAACATCATCGGACTTCTCTGGGTCGCAACCCAGTTCCTGCTGCTCGGGGGCTGGGGATATCTTCTTCTGCTCGATCGGAACCGGACTGTCGAAACAATCTCCGGACTCCATCCTCTCTTTTTCGTCGGCATCCTGCCGGTCGTTTGCGGGTTGATTCTGATGCTCAGCGGAACATTCGGTCTCGGCTCCAACCTGAGGCCGACGCCGGAGCCGAAAGAGACCGGACATTTGATTACCTCCGGTATCTATTCCCGTGTCCGGCATCCGATCTACGGCGGCATCATGCTGATGATCTGGGGTGGAACGACCCTCGCTCTTTCCGGAACCGACCGCATTGCCATCGTCGCCGGAGCAGCTCTGATCACCCTCTTCTTTGTGGCAAAATCACGCTATGAGGAGAGAAGGCTTGTCGCCCGGTTTCCGGAGTATGTCGGATATCGACTGAAGACGGGACGATTCTTTCCCACTCTCTGATACCTCCCCTTCTTCTTCGCCGGTCAAAAAAAACGCACCCGCCTTGCGGCGGATGCGCCTGTTCACCATTATGCAGACATCATAGTCATCGAATCGCGATAGCCATCATATCACAGAGCTTGCTCAATTGACGGCAATCTGCCGGGGCTTCACCTCTTCAGCCTTCGGTACCGTGATCTTCAATACACCGTTATCGTACGAAGCGGAAATCCCGTCACCGTTGATTGTCGAAGGGAAGTTGAATGTCCGGGAGAACTTGCCGTAGAATCGCTCGACGCGGTGGGCGTTCTTCTCCTTCGATTCGTTTTCGTACTTCCTCTCCCCCGAAATTGTGAGAACGCCGTCCTGGAAATTCACCTTCACGTCCTCTTTCTTCAGTCCGGGCAGTTCCGCGTCGATCAGATAGCTATGCTCATCCTCGTGAACATCGACCGTCGGATGCCAGAGAGCGGTATTGCCGTTTCCTTCACGACGGGCCGGGAAGAAATCATCGAACAGACGGTTCATCTCGCGCTGAAAACCGACGGCATCGCTGAACGGATTGAATTTGACGATTGACATATCGTACCTCCACCTGAATGGATTTGATTGAATGTTATGGTAAGGAATACTCACGTTGATCGAGCCGAAGCTCTCCGTTTACCGAAGTGATTATCAATCGGCGTGCCGTTCCGCAAAACCGCAGATTTTTCCCTCTGTCCGCATCGCCACCGGACATGATGTCCGGACCGGTCGGAAAAGTTGAACGAAACGGAAGTCAGAAATGCAGAAGAGGTCTGAGAAAATTTCAGGATGACAAAGTCAGTTGCAGGGAGTCGCCCCGGGGAACCGTATTTTGCCGCCGAAAAGTTCAGTCAGCGATTCGCGTGATACTCCGGTCTTCGAAACCGGCACCATCGTTTCCATGCCCGACACCGACTACCACATCATATCCGGTCCGCCCGAGCACTTCGATCCCCGCGAGGTCTTTGTCCTGCAGCTTGCGCTGGCCCTGCATCGATACGGGACCCCGGCCCACCGGCTTGAACAGACGATGACGATGATTATGGAACGCCTCGGATTGCAGGGGGAGTTCTTCGCCCTTCCGACAAGTATCTTCGCCTCGTTCGGTCGACCGGACGCCCACCGGACCAGTATGATGCGGGGGGAGACCGGAGACGTGAACCTGGAGAAGCTGAGCCTGCTGGATGAGCTGGCCGAGAAGATCATCCTGCGGGAAGTCACCATTCACACGGCAAAACAGCAACTCGATGAGATCACCGGACAACCGAACCGCTACGGCGGGTGGATTTCGCTGATCGGTTCCGGACTGGGAACGGCAATTGCAGCCAGGATCTTCGGAGGGGGATGGAGAGAGATTGTTGTGGCCGGAGCGATCGGCGTACTGCTCGGAATCCTCGGCCCTTTTTTCGTCCGACAGGAGGCCCGCAGGCGGGTCTTCGAGATCGTCGCCGCACTGTGCGCCGCTGCACTTGCTGTTGCTGCCGCCCACTTCGTCTCCCCGTGTTCGGTCTTTGTCGCGACGCTTGCCGGACTGATCCTGCTGATCCCCGGTATGCGGCTGACGACGGCGATGACCGAGATCGCCTCAGGCCACCTCGTCTCCGGGGCGGCCCGACTGACCGGGGCGGTGATGGCCTTTCTGGGGATCGCCTTCGGCACCGCCCTCGGCAACCGGGTGGCCGATACGCTTTTCGAGACGTTCCCGACGGCCGCTCCTCTCCCGCTTCCGGACGTAACACTCTGGATATCCGTTCTTCTGTTTCCGGTGGCCGTGATGATCGGTCTGCAGGGACGTCCCCGCGATTTCCCGCTGATCGCCGGCGGTGCCTTCATCGCCTTTGTCGTGGCCCGACTCGGTACGGGACAGTTCGGTCCGGAACTCGGCGCCTTTATCGGAGCCATCACGCTCGGAATCTGCGCAAATCTTCTCTCCCGACTCTTCCGCCGCCCGTCGGCGGTCCTGATCGCCCCGGGCCTCATCCTTCTGGTCCCCGGCAGCATCGGCTACCGCAGCCTGACGACGTTCATGGAACAGGACGTGGTCGCCGGCATCGAACTGGCTTTCAACGTCGCCATCATCGGCATCGCCATCGTCACCGGACTGCTCCTGGCGAATGTGTTGTTGCCGCCGAAGAGGGCGATATGAGAGGAGAGTTCATGGAGCTGGGAGTTCATAGAGTGTATAGAGTGGAGAGTTCGTAGAGTTATGAAAGAACATATTCGTCCGGATTGAACTCCTACTCTATGAACTCTATAAACTCCCCTCTCTATGAACTCTACTCAACCACTTCAATCCGAATCCGCGGATCGATCAACGTCTTTTCGATCAGGGCCGGCCAGTAGGCCACGACGTCGGAGGGACGGGGACGCCCCCCGGCAAAGCCGGTGACGTTCGGCGGACCGGTCAGAATCAGCGGGGCGATCTCCTTGCCGAACCGCTCCACCGCGTCGCGATCCTGTCCGCGAACGCCTACGCGGAGCATCACTTCCTGCGGATCGGGATTCACAGTCTCGGAGAGGGGTCCGTGACATGCATTGTAGCCGATGTACTCGGTCCGAACGTCCTCGAACTCCAGCCCGAGATTCGCCAGACGCTGACGCAGAATACCGTCGGCAGCCCTCGCCTTGTCCAGCGCCTCCGGCCAGGCGTAGCCGAGCGTCGCAAAAGCCGAGTAGCCGTCGGAGTAGCTCATCGAAACCTTGTAGAAGGGGGTATTCTCCCGTCCCTTGATCCCGTAGACCCGGACCCGGTCGTTCCCTTCATCCTCCAGATTGATCGTGGTGAAGTCGGCGATAACGTCGGGTGTGATGTACTCTTTCGGATCGCCGATCTCGTAGAGACATTGCTCGGCCACCGTCCCGCGCGAGACCAGCCCCCCGGTCCCCTCATGCTTGGTCACCCGGAACTCGCCGCTCGGTGAGGCCTCGATGATCGGGAAACCGACGTTCGCCATATCGGGAACGCCCCGCCAGTCTCCCATATAGTTCCCGCCGCTGGCCT
>CBFGQN010000362.1:0-4886 GCA_965650895.1 uncultured Ignavibacteria bacterium
GATGCGGACCTTGTCGCCGATCACGCTGTTGGCGATTGTCACCCCCGGTTCAATCACCACATCGTCTCCGATCACAGCCTCTCCTTCGAAGAGGACGTTCTCGCCGATCTCCGCATTCTTCCCGATCCAGGCGTTTCTCTCTCTGGTCCCCGGAATTTCCACCTTGACCTTCCCTTTCAGGATGTCCAGGTGAGCCTGCTGATACTCGTCGAGATTGCCGACATCCCGCCAGTACCCTTCTCCCACATAGCCGTAGATGCCCATATCCTGTTCCAGCATCATCGGAAAGAGATCCTTCGAGAAGTCGAAGTCCTGCTGGAAGGGGATCAGTTCGAGAACGTCGGGTTCAAGGATGTAGATGCCGGTGTTGATCGTATCGCTGAAGACTTCCCCCCACTGCGGCTTCTCAAGGAAGCGGGTGATTTTCCCCTCCTCGTTTGTCATCACCACGCCGAAGGCCAGGGGATCGGGGACGCGGGTCAGAACCAGCGTAGCCTTTGCCTTCTTCTCTTCGTGGAACTCGATCGCCTTCTGCAGATCGATGTCGGTCAGAACATCACCGGAGATGACGATGAAGCGCTCGTCCAGAAAGGTGGCGGCGTTGCGGACCGAGCCGGCCGTGCCGTAGTCGGCTTCGGACTGCGTGTAGAACATCTCGATGCCGAACGCGCTCCCATTGCCGAAGTAGCTGCTGATCGATTCCGGCTGATAGTAGAGCAGCGACATGATTTCGCGAACTTCCAGTCCCTTCAGCAGATTGACGATGTGGTGCATCATCGGCCTGTTGGCCATCGGCGCCATCGGTTTTGGAAGATTGCACGTCAACGGGCGGAGACGGGTACCGAATCCGCCGGCCATAATTACCCCTTTCATAGCGTTCCCGAAGTATGTAGATCAACGCCGGAGTCCTCCCGGATCCCGGCTGGAATTGATGGTGAACAAGTGCGGCCGGAATTTAACGAATTGCGTCAAAAGGATGAGACATCCCGTTTCTCTCCCTAAAACCGGGAAATTCCTCTCTTTACCTTACGCACTGTTACCCGACCTCTCCCCTTACCGATTGATTTCGCCTTTACAAGCAACTAAATTTGTCGGCTGCGATGGATCGAGGGTGAAGATTTCTCCTTTCACTGACGGCATACCGCTCGATTTCATCAGGACGCAACAAACACACGATTCTGCCGGTTTTCCGACGAGGCTTCACGAATGAAACTTTCCGATTTCAAGTATTCCGTTCCGAAATCAGCCATTGCCCAATATCCCGTAGAGCCGCGCGACAAGGCCAAGCTTCTGGTGCTTGACCGGAAAACCGGTGAAATTGAAGACAAAATCTTTACCGACATCCTCTCCTACTTTGAAAAAGGGGACTGTCTGGTGGTCAACGAATCCCGGGTCTTTCCGGCCCGGCTTATCGGCAAGAAAGAGAAAACCAACGCCACGATCGAGGTGATGCTCCTGCGGGAGTTGTCACGGAAGGATGCTCTGTGGGATGTGATCGTCGATCCGGCCCGGAAGGTCAGGATCGGGAACAAGATCTACTTCGACGACGGCAATCTCTACTGCGAGGTGATCGACAACACCACCTCGCGCGGGCGGACGGTCCGGTTCAACCATACCGGGAATATCTACAAGACGATCGAACGGATCGGCCTTATGCCCCTTCCTCCCTACATCTCCCGCGAGACAACCGATGACGACCGCGATTACTATCAGACGATTTTCGCCAAGGACAACGGTTCGGTTGCCGCTCCGACCGCCGGGCTTCACTTCACGAAGAAGCTGATTGCCCGTCTGGAACGGAAGGGGGTCCGGATTGCGAAAGTGATGCTCCACATCAATCGCTCGACGTTCGATCCGGTGGAGGTGGAGGATCTGACCAAGCACAAGATGCACTCGGAGTATTTCGAGATCAGTGCGCAGGCGGCCGAGACGATCAACAAGACGATCAAGGGGAAGAAGAAGGTCTTTGCCGCCGGAGCCTCGGTGGTGCGGGCGCTGGAAAGCTCGGTGCTGACCGCCGGGACGGTGAAGCCGAACAAAGGATGGACCGACAAGTTCATCTATCCTCCCTACGATTTCCGCATTGTCGACCGGTTCATCAGCAATTTCCAGCGTCCGGAGAGCACCGTTCTGATGATGGTCAGTGCCTTTGCCGACCGGGAGATGATTCTGAAGGCCTACAAACATGCGTTGAAGAACGATTACCGGTTCTTCAGTTACGGCGATGCGATGTTGATCCTGTAGGGACATGGTGCACCATGTCCCTGCAGAATTAACCACCCCTGCTGTCCCGGCCGGACATGTCCCGACCGCAGCACGCCGCAGCCATACATCATGAACAAACCTCACGTTACCATCTATACCGACGGCGCCTGTTCCGGGAATCCCGGACCGGGTGGCTACGGTGTCGTCATGCTTTCCGGGGAGCGCCGCATGGAACTCTCCGATGGTTACCGGGCAACGACCAACAACCGTATGGAACTGCTTGCGGCGATTACCGCACTGGAGAACCTGAAGCGACCCTGCCGGGTAACGCTCTACAGCGATTCGCAGTACGTCGTCAACGCGATCAACGAGGGATGGCTTGAAGGATGGATCAAGCGCGGCTGGCGCAAAAGCAACAAGAAGCCGGTGGAGAATACCGATCTATGGAAACGTCTGCTTCCGTTGCTTGAGCGGCATGAAGTCACATTCAAGTGGGTGCGGGGACATACGAACGTGCGGGAGAACGAACGGTGCGATCAGTTGGCGGTGGAGGCCTCGATGGGGCTTGACCTGAAGGTGGATGAAGGGTTCGAGAGGAACCTGATGCGGTCGGCGTAGGGGGTGGATAGTTCAATGGTGGGATGGTTGGATAGTTGAATGTGTAAAGGGGGGAGAATCCTGCCTCTTTGAATTCTTCCGAATCTTCTATCTTCTCCCCCGGCCGTCGTTCCATCATGCGCCGAATATTCCTTACATCGACAATGCGTCGTCCGTTCATCGAGGACGATCTGGCAACGCTTCGACGGCACTTCGCCGTCGACTTTCTTGTCGATAGCGGCATCCTCGCTCCGATCCGCATGTTCGTTCGGGCCGCCCGGGCCGATCTCTCCATCTGCTGGTTTGCCTCGGTCTACTCCTTTGCCGTTACGCTCGGCGCAAAGCTCTTCGGTAAAAAATCGATCATTATCGTCGGCGGGGTCGATGCCGCCCGCATGCCCGAACTGGGGTACGGACTCTGGCTCAGCAGGTGGAAAGGGGCTTTGGTCCGCCGCTCTCTCCGTCGGGCCGATGCGGTTCTCGTCGTCGATGAACGGCTGAAGAAAAATCTGGAACGATACGCCCGGCTTTCTCTTCCCCGCGCCTCGGTTCTTCCCACCGGCTACGATCCGGACTTCTGGTCTCCTCCTTCGGTCGATGCCGAACGCTCCGGCATACTCTGCGTTGCGACATGCGATTCGGAGCGGCGGGCGTTGGTCAAAGGGGTGGACCTCTTCCTTGACGTTGCCTCTTCGATGCCGGACTATCAGTTCACGCTGATCGGCGTCGATCCTTCTTTTGCCCTGTCCTTCCCCTTCGACGTGCCTCCGAACGTTCGTCTTCTTCCGCCACTCGGCCGTGCCGAACTCCTTGAACACTACCGTTCCGGTGCCGTCTATTGCCAGCCTTCGCGTCATGAAGGTCTTTCCAATGTGTTGTGCGAGGCGATGCTCTGCGGCATGATTCCGGTGGGGACGGATGTCGGGGGGACCGCCACGGCAATCGGCGATGCCGGGTTTTTCGTTCCGTCGGAAGATCCGGATGCGTTGTGCGAAGCCCTGCTCGGTGCGCTGTCGGCTCCGGAAGAACTGCGGACTGTGGGACGTGCCCGAATCGTCGAGCGCTTTTCGCAGGGGAGACGTGAGAAAGAACTGGTCGGCCTTGTCCGGCGTCTGGTCGGGGAGGAGGAAGATGGGGCGTAAGCTGACGCGGGACGGTCTGCTGGTGATTCTCAGCGACGGAGGAACCCGGCTTCTGACCTTTATCGCAAACGCTCATCTGGCCAATGTGCTCGGACCGGGTCCGTACGGAACGGCCTTTCTGGGCCTGACGGTTCTGAGCTATGCGATGTGGCCGGCCGATCTCGGACTCTATGCTCACGGAGTGCGCGAGACGGCAAAAGAGCCGGAGGCAAGGGAGTTCCGGTTCGGCGACATGCTCTGGTTGCGGACTGCGCTCGGCCTTGCCGGTATGGTGGTGACCGGACTCTGTGTCTTTCTCTTTATGGAAGATGAACGGCAGCGTTCCATCGCTCTTCTCTTCCTTCTTGCCCTTCTCCCTTCTCTGTGGCAGATGGATTGGTACTATCAGGGGAGGCGCCGGTACGGGCAGCTTGCTCTGCTCCGCTATCTCTTCAGCGGCATCTACCTTGCGGGAACATGGCTTCTGGTCTCCTCCGGTGAGGATCTCTCCCGCATTCCTCTGATCTACACTGCCGGAGTGATCCTTGCCGCCTGTGCGGCGTTGACGATGAAGGAGCGGGAGGAATCCCTCCGCCCGTCCTTCCCCCTGTTCGGTCATCAACTTCGGAAATTGTGGAAGAGGATCCTGCAGCGGTCGACGCCGATCGGATTCGGCAGTCTCCTTACGCAGTCGGTACAGATGGTTCCGCCGATCGTCATTGCCCTCTTCTACGATGATGAGCAGCTCGGTCTGTTCGGCGCCGCCTTCCGTCTGGCGATGATGTTGCTGGTGATCGACCGGACGTTCTTCACCCTCTTCCTTCCCCGCATCGCCAACATCCACGCTTCCTCACCGGAACGTCTGACGGAAGTTCTGCGCCGGAGCTTCAGGCTTGTTGTGGCGGTCGTTATTGGTCTCGGTCTGCTGATGATTCCGGTGGCCGCTCCGGCGATCCGTTTTGT
>CBFGQN010000363.1:0-4886 GCA_965650895.1 uncultured Ignavibacteria bacterium
CCAGAGCTTGGGAGTCAATGTATATCGTGCGTCGACCTTTCCATCAGGCCCTGTTGTGTAGGGAGGTTCAGGCAACTCGGTTCCATCTTCGGTGTGAAGAATTGATCTCAATACTGGTTCTGCAGCAGGCTCCGGTATTGGCAAAGAATCAAAGTCGAAGCCGGTTTCTTCACGGAAGCCGACGATGAATATTCGCTCCCGATGTTGTGGCACCCACGAACTAGCATCAATAATTTTCCACTGAATCACATAGCCCAACTCTTCCAGAGTCTCACGAATAACCCGGAATGTCTTTCCCTTATCATGACTGGTCAGATTCTTGACATTTTCAAGAAGGAAGGCAGCAGGTCTATGGTACTCGATAATGCGTGCAACATCAAAGAAAAGCGTTCCTTGAGTCTGGTCCAGAAAACCATGAGGAACTCCAAGAGCATTCTTCTTGGATACTCCCGCTATCGAGAATGGCTGACATGGGAATCCGGCAACAAGTACATCATGTGGAGGAATTTCATCGGCCTGAACTTTTGTGATATCTCCGCTAACCGGGTGATCACAAGGGAAGTTAGCATGATATGTTTGGACAGCATGCTTGTTCCACTCGGAAGTATAGACGCACTTTCCACCGGCTCTTTCAAAACCCATGCGCATACCCCCAATCCCGGCAAACAGATCAATGAATGTAAAATCTCCACGACTCTGGTTGCGAGACCGAAGAGCAGGAGGGAGATACATGGAAAGTTGTTCAAAGACGGACTGTCTTGGTCGGGTCTCACTCTTTTCCCACCTGTATACTGTTCGAAGTGAGTACCCCGTCCTGTCAGCAATCTCTTCCAACGACAGTCCGGTTTGTTGGCGCAGATCCGAAAAACTCAAGGAAGCGTGCATAACTCAGAGATATCTTTGCTGGGAACGTTTTTGCCATTTTGACAAGAAGATACTCCGAGTTATCTGAACAACCAAACAACCCCGGGACAACCACTTCCTCATAACTTGATCATCCTTCCCCCCTCACCATCCCCCACCTCCGCAACAGCGGTCCCATCGTCAGTCCCTGCACGATGATCGAGAAGAGGACGACGATGTAGGTGAGCGAGACGATCACTTCCCGCTCGGCCAGCGACGTGCCGTTGAGCGTTGACGGGATGGAGAGGGCAAGGGCGACGCTGATGCCGCCGCGGAGTCCTCCCCAGGTCATCAGACGGGAGGTATAGCGGGGGAGCGAACGGGCGCTGCCGAACCGGCGAAGAAGACTCACCGGCAGAGCCACCGACCCGAGCCGGGCCAGCAGGACGATCAGGATGACGACGACACCGGCCAGAATGTACTCGCCGACAAACGAGAGGATCAGCACCTCAAGGCCGATCAGCACGAAGAGGATCGCATTCAGGAACTCATCAACCAGTTCCCAGAACATGTCCAGATGGAGACGGGTGGTGTCGGACATGGCCAGAGCCCGGCCGTGGTTGCCGAGGAGCAGACCGGCGATCACCATGGCGATCGGTCCGGAAAGATGGAACTGCAATGCGAGGGCGTAGCCGGTGAAGACCAGAGCAAGGGAGATCAGGACTTCCACCTGATAGTTGTCGATACTCTTCAGCGTTCTGTAGCCGATGTAGCCGATCACCAGACCGAACAGGGCTCCTCCCAGCGCCTCCTGCACAAAGAGGAGAGCGATCTCTCCTCCCGACACGTCACCATGTCCGCCGCCGATTCCGGCCAGCGACCAGATGGCCAGGAAGATGACGACGCCGACGCCGTCGTTGAAGAGAGATTCGCCGGTGATCTGCACCTCCAGCGATTTCGGAACGCCCAGCTTCTTCAGGATGCCGAGGACGGCGATCGGATCGGTCGGGGCGATCAGTGCGCCGAAGAGAAGACAGTACCACCAGCCGAGTTCGACGCCGAGAAGGGGAAGGACGAGATAAAGAACGCCCCCGACCAGAAAGGTCGTCAGGAGCGTTCCGAAGACGGCCAGAGAGAGAATCAGAACCCGTTGCTCACGCAGATCGTTGATATCGACGTGCAGGGCACCGGCAAAGAGGAGGAAGCCGAGCATCCCCTGCATCAACGCCTCGTCGAAATCAACCCCCAGCAGAATCCCCTGCGCCTGCTCCCGGATGCCGGGGTCGACAACGCCGAGCAGAACGATCGCCAGCGAGAAGGCCAGCCCCATCACCATCAACCCTATCGCCATCGGCAGCCGCAAAAACCGATGGTTGATATAGCTGAAGATGGCGGAGATTGCGATCAGCAGGGCAAGCAGGTTGAAAAGTGTCATGGTGGTATGAGTTCATTTCGAGTTCATAGAGTCAAGAGTTCGTAGAGTCGGGGCAACGGTATGTGCGGGAATTTACGGTTTTGCAGAGGAACCGACTTCCCCCAACCGATGAACTCTATACACTCCTCTCTCTATAAACTCTACAAACTCTTCTCTCTATGAACTCTACAAACGCCTCTCTCTACGAACTCCCCCTCACTTCCCGAAGAATCCCGGGCTCGGTGCCTGCCAGATCATCTCTCCCGACGTGTTGTAGAGCGTGGCTACGCCACTCAACTCGCCGCTGACGACGGTCATCCGGGCGCTCCCCGCAGTGTCGAACAGGGCCAGTCCGCCGCCGACCGCCGTTGCCAGTACCGAGTACAGCGGACGTCCGGCACGGCTGTTCAGATCGATCTGCCCGCCGTTTTCCTGCGTCCGCATCACGATATTGTTCGTCCCGTCGGCATTGTTCACGACAATGGCTCCGCCTTCGGGGCGCGCGCCGATCTGCGTCAGGTTCGCCCCTGCATTGCTCCGGGTCGTCACCGCTCCACCTGCGGCCGTCGCCTCCATCAGGGCGACCGGATCTCCCCCCTTGTTGCTGATCCCCATCACACCCCCGGTCCCCGAAGCTCCGGCCAGAACCACCGGCTGTCCTTCCATGTTCATCACCATCACCATCCCTCCCATCGGATTGCTCGTCAGGTTTACCAGTGCGATGCCGTCGTCGTTGACGATCTGGAAACTCTTTGCCTGAATCAGTTCGGGAATTCCTCCCGGTCCGGCAGCTATCAGGACAAAAGCAGTGATCGTGGACAAGAGTCCCAGAAATGCGAAACGCCAGCCCCGCTCTTTCTTTTCAAGGCGGGCAAGACGCTGCTCAAGCGCATCAATGTTCGTGCTGTTCATCATCGTGTGTATGGTTTATGTGGTGTTTGATCAACTGGACATTCATTGTCAGTCCGTTGCCGCAATGCGGACAGAAGAAGTCTGTCTGCGACCGGTATTCTCCCTCCTCCTCCATCTCCCGATTCCTCTCTTCCTGTTGCTCCTCCTCGTCTTCGCGCACAAAACCGGAAACGATAATGCCGGAAGGGAGGGCCACCAGACCGATGCTGAGGATCGAGATGAAGGCCGCAAAGATCTTCCCTCCGGCCGTTATCGGATAGACATCTCCGTATCCGACCGTCGTCAACGTCACGACTCCCCACCAGAGGAAGGCGGGGATGTTCGGGAACGCTTCGGGTTGCGCTTCGTTCTCAAGGTAAAAAATTACGGTGGAGGAGACGACCAGCAGCAGCAAAATCGTTCCGATCGACATCATCAATTCCTCACGCCGTTCACGGAAGACATCGACAATAACCTGGGCAGCCCGGGAGTAACGCCCCAGCTTCATCAGACGGAAGAGGCGGAACAGACGGAGCACCCGGATCGTCCGCAAGTCGATACGGAAGAACATCGGAAGGAAGAAGGGAAGAACCGCCGCCAGATCGACCAACGCAAAGAAGGAGAAGGCGTAGCGGAGGCGACCGAGAACAGGACGGGAGTAGCGGGGATCTTCCACCACCGACCAGAGCCGCAGCAGATACTCTACCGTGAAGATAGCGACGGAGACGACCTCGATCCAGTAGAACGCCTCGTGGTACTGATTGTATGCCTCCTTGATCGTTTCGACCATGACGGCGATCACGTTCAGGACAATCAGAGCCGTGATGCCGTATCGAACCCACTGCTCAAGCCGGGTATCGATCTCGGGAGACTGGACAAGGTCATAGACCCACCTGCGGGCATGACGATAGCGACTTGTGAAGGACATATCCGATGCGGTCGGTTCGCTCCCTTTCGGTTTCCGAATGAATTCGTAAAAAAGAGGAGTGAACGTGAAAGATACGTCAGTCGAAGTTTGTGACGACGACACTTCCCGGTTTATCTTCGTCCCCATGGAAGAACCGATCTGTCTGGAAGGATTTGCAGCCGTTAAAGGGGCGTTGCTGGGAGGATACCGGGAAATTGAACGAATTCTGCTCGATCCCGACCGGGAGGACCGGGGAGTCGTCTGGATGAGACGGGAAGCGGAGCGGCGGGGCGTGCAAGTGGAGAAGAAGTCGCGCGGAGAACTCGATGAAATCGCCGGAAGTCCGGGACACGGGGGCGTTCTCGCCCTGGCGGGAGAACGGCGAAGCCTTTCGCCACAGGAACTTCTTCCCGAAACCGGCACTCCCTTCATCGTCATGCTGGACGGAATCGAGGATCCGTACAACCTCGGTTTTGCCGTCCGCGCACTCTGGGCGGCCGGAGCCGACGGACTGCTGCTGCGACCAAGAGACTGGAAGAGCGGGACGACGGTGATCGCCCGTTCGTCGGCCGGCGCCTCCGAGTTGATGCCGACCGCCCACGTCTCCTCGCCGGATGAAGGGGCGGAAGTTTTTCGTGAGCTCGGTCTGACGATCGCCGTTACCTCCAAGGATGCGGAAAGCCGTTCCCTCTACGAGGCCGATCTGACGGTCCCGCTCTTCCTGCTGATCGGCGGAGAACGACGCGGAGTCAAACGTTCGTTTCTGGATCGGGCCGATCTGCTGCTGGAAATCCCCTACGGTCGAGACTTCCGGCAATCGCTCGGCACGGC
>CBFGQN010000364.1:0-4885 GCA_965650895.1 uncultured Ignavibacteria bacterium
GTCTTCACCACCACCGACAGCACGATCTACGTGGACGTCAGCGCCCTGATGAACGTTCAGGCCGACAAGTACGTGGCGATCTTTGCGCTGGAACAGGTCGGTTCCACACTCGACTCGGCAACGCAGATCATCGACGGCCGGATCGATGCGTTCATCGATTCGATCAGGCGTTATGGCATTGCCGAGAAGGACATTCACATCGATGTCGTCTCCCAGGTGCCGATGTACAGCTATCAGGTTGAACAGAAACTCTACAGTCACACATTCAACGAGATACCGATCGGGTTCAGTCTGCGGAAGAACATTCACGTCGGCTACAAGGATTCCGAGATTCTGGGGAAGCTTGTCTCGGCCGCTGCGCGACAGGAGATCTACGACATCGTGAAGGTGGAATATATCGTCAACGATGTGGAGAGCGTCTACGATTCGCTGAGGCGGGAGGCGATTTCCACGATACAGAAGAAGCTGAAGGACTTCTCGAAACTGGGATTGCAGATCGCCTCGTCGTCGCCGATGATTGCGGAGGGGAGCGGGGCCACGATGCCGATCGAGCGGTACGTTGCCTTCTCGGCCTTCGGCAGCAGTTCGATCAAGGGGAGCGAGGCGGGACGGGGGACGCACTACGGTCATATCGAGGTGAATCCGGCCGACAAACCGAAGACGATCTACTACAACCGCATCCCCTTCACGGCCTACGATCTGGTCCTCAATCCAAGCTTCGTCAAGCCGGTGGTGCAGTTCACCTACCGGTTGACGGTACAGTACCGGCTGGAACGGGGGAAGGAGCGGGGGGCGTAGCCGGAGGTTTTTCCTATCTTCATGGCGGCCACTGCCCGAATACGTTCAACCATACTCGTAGAAGGAGGATGCAATGAGTGAACCGATTGCCGGAGTCACGCTGGAGCAGTACGCCGATCTCTGTGCGTTGATGGGGAATACCGGGGGAGATGTGGAACAGGAGAACGCAATTGCCGCCGGACACGGAGTGTCGGCGGATGCGTGGAAGCAGGCCAAGGAAGGGTACACCGCACGGATGAGCGATCCGGCCGACATGGGGAAGACGGCGATGGCCTTCATGCCTCTGTATCAGGCGGCACAGGAGCGGATGCGGGGGGGAGGAGAACCGGCTTCGCTGGAGACCTACGCAAAGATTCATGCGGAGATGGCCTACCGCAAGGATGGCCAGGGGAACAAGATCGACTACAACCAGGTGCTGGCCGAGAACGGTTTTACCCACCAGTCGTGGCTGGAGGTGGAGGGATACTGGACGCCGAGAGTCGGCGCGCCGGACCAACCGAAATGGGATCCGGAGCAGGGACAGAGGTTCCGCGAGCTGATGCAGACCGAGGCCGACAGGGTGCTGGGGATTGAGCGGTAGGGGATGGTCCGAAAAGATGCCGAATGAAGAAGGGGAAGTCGGTTGCTGACCGACTTCCCCTTGTTTTATCCTGTAAGGCTTGAAAAAACGTACACGGATGAGACGGATCGGGACGAATCGACGCGGATTGTTCTTATCGATCACACCATCACAACGACGGTTCAGAACTCCTTCTTCTCCGTCTCTCCCACATAGCGCGAATGGATCCGTCCGAGGGAGGCGATCCGCTGTTCGGCAAGTCGGTTCGAGGCGACCACCGTCAGGATATCTTCCTCCTCGGCCCGGTTGATGATGCTCTCGACGATATGATAGATGTTCTCGGTCATCTGCAGCGCGCGGGTCTCGGAATATCCCTCAAGTTCAACGTAGACGTTGATCAGTCCGCCGGCGTTGATGACATAGTCCGGCACGTAGAGAATTCCCCGTTCCTTCAGTCCCTGTGCGTGACGAAGCTCATCCTTCAACTGGTTATTTGCCGCCCCTGCAACGATCTTTGCCTTGATCCGGTCGATCGTGTTGTCGTTGACCGATCCCCCCAAAGCGGCGGGAGAGAAGACATCGCAGTCCACATCGTAGATCTCGTCCGGCTCGACGACGGTGACGTTCCGGTTTTCGGAGACGACCTGTTCGACCTTCTCATCATAGATGTCGGTGATGACGGTGTGGGCTCCTTCCTTCGAGAGATGTCCCACGAGATATCGGGCAACGTTCCCGGCCCCCTGGACTGCGATGGTTTTATCTTCCAGCGAATCGCTTCCGAAGACCTTCCGGCAGGCCGCCTTGATGCCGTGGTAGACGCCGTAGGCGGTGAAAGGTGAGGGATCGCCACTGCCGCCGCGCGAACGGATACCGGCGACGAACTTCGTCTCCAGCCGGATCCACTCCATATCGGCAACCGATGTGCCGACATCCTCGGCCGTAATATAACGTCCGCCGAGACCTTCAACGAAGCGACCGAACGAGCGGAACATGGCTTCGGACTTGTCGGCACGCGGGTCGCCGATAATCACCCCCTTTCCTCCCCCCAGGTTCAAACCGGAGATCGCCGCCTTGTAGGTCATGCCGTGCGAGAGACGGAGAACATCGTCGAGGGCCTCCTCGTCGTTGCCGTAGGGCCACATTCTCAGTCCGCCGAGTGCCGGACCGAGCGTTGTATCATGGATGGCGATAATCGCCTTCAGGCCGGAATCCTTGTCCGAGCAGACGATCACCTGCTCGTGGTCACGGTGTTGAATGGAATCGAAAATCATTCTGATTGATGATTGAGCTATAGAGAAATCAGCATCGAGTCGTAGGCAGTGAGCCACGAGCATTGAGCTGCGCTTGTTGTCGCTGTCGAAAATGCGAATCGGTCTCTCCCACATCCCCCTGTCCCGGCCCACCCTGTGCTTCAACTTCCATTGGATATACCCCCATCCGGTCTACCCCTACCACTGCTCCCCTTCGTCCCCCTCGCCTACAACCCGAACATCCAGTACAAAATCAACGCCGCGCTTTCACGCAGATGATAGAATGCAAGGTTGCGGGCACCGAGAGGAGATTCCGAAGGAATACCGTTTGCTTCAATATCGTTGAAGGCACAAATTTCCAGTGCCCGTTTCAGGTGGAACTGGTCGGAGATGATGACAAAGGACTCCCACCCCTGCTTTGTCAGTTCATCCCGGATAAACAGAATCTGTTCAACCGTCGAGCTGGTCTGTTCTTCCAGAACGATAGCGGTCGGTTCGGCTCCCATCCGAAGCAGTTCCCGCTTGGCCACTTCGGCCTCGGTCATTTCGTTCGGAGCGTTCCCTCCGGTCAGCACGATAAACTCAACAACTCCATCCTTCAGCAGTTCGTACCCTTTGTGGATACGTTCGCGAAAGACCGGACTTGGCTTGTTGCCGCTCCAGACGGCCGCTCCCAGGATCACTCCCGCATCGTATTCCGCGCGGGGTCTTACGTCGGTTGGCGGAGGAGTAACCGGATCGATAAGAACCGAGACGATGACGTAGCCATAGGTCAGCAGGGTAATCAAGGGGGTGAAGATAGCAACGATCAATCCCTTCCGCCAAAAGCTTCGGTTGCCCGGACGGAACAGGGCCAGCAGCAGACTGAGTTCCAGCGCCTTGAAGGCAAGGTAGAGAACGCCGAACAGGGGCTGATCTTCCGCCGGGGCCGCCATCAGCAGCACAAGAAGAAGAATACCGATGATCCCGAAACAGAATGCCGTGATCGCAAATTGCGGTCTGTTCAGTCGGCGGATAAAGATGGCGGCGAAAAATGTGGCAATGAACGGAAGTGCCAGGAACAGGCCGTAGAGATTTGCAGTCTTCCCGAAAGCCAGATAATCGGGGGTGAGTCCCTGATTACGGTACCGCAGCCAGGTCATCAGAAGCATGACGATAATCTCCATCAGGGCCGCTGCAAGAAAAAGAAGGCCGGTCCAGACGGGACTCCGTTCCGGCGGACTTCCGGTTGCAGCAATCTGCTGTGACTCTGCGGCTGTTGCCGGGTCGGCGTCGAGTGCCGGAATCGCTTCGCGGCCTGTTCCCGGGGTGTTCTCAGACATTGATCAACCTTTCTGATGGGGAGCGGTAACTGATGCCGGGAGCATTGCCGTAACGGTTCGGTTCCACTTCCAGCGAGATGTTGAAGACATCCTCAAGACGTTCGGGAGTTAACACCTCGTCCGGCCGACCCTGCACAACCAGTTTTCCCCCGGAAAGCATGATGAGCCGATCGCTGTAGATCGATGCCAGATTCAGATCGTGAATCGAGGCCAGGAGCGTAAGCCTTCTCTCCGCAACCACTTTCCGGAGGACTTCCAGCAGGCTTTGCTGCCAGGAAATATCCAGGTGTGTGGTCGGCTCGTCCAGAATGATGACCTCGGTATGCTGTGCCAGAGCGGTGGCGGCCATCACCCGCTGAAGCTCTCCTCCGGAGAGATGCGTGATCGGCTCGTGTCGCAAAGAATCAAGCGAGAGAAGGGAGATCGCCTCCTCGGCAAGTTCGATATCTTTTTCGTTTTCAAACCCTCCGTACCCGTTCCGCCACGGAGTTCGTCCCATCAGGACGGTCTGCTCCACGGTAAAGGGGAAGGCCGGACGCCAGGTCTGGGAGACGTAGGCGATGTGACGCGCCCGGTCGTGCGGCGACCACGAGTCCAGCCGACGTCCGAGCAGCCGGACCTCTCCGGACTGAGGCTTCAGAAAGCCGCACAGGATGCGGATCAGGGTGGTCTTGCCGGAGCCGTTCGGACCGATCAGTCCGGTCAGCATCCCCGGCTTCGCCTCAACCGAGATCCCCTCCAGTCCGAAGCGGGGTCCATGCCGAAAGGTTATGTTTGTTGCCTGAATCGACATAATAATCCACCATAATAACGAATCGGGGAGAAACGGGAGAGGGTGGTGCGCTCATTGCCGCCGGTCCTTTTTCTCACCGAAGCTGCAAACCTACGGAAGGGGGTGTGATGGTTCCGGAAAAATTCTGGCGGTCGATATTGGGGGGACGAAGATCGCGCTCGGC
>CBFGQN010000365.1:0-4879 GCA_965650895.1 uncultured Ignavibacteria bacterium
CCTCTTTCGTCCCCCGCAGATTGTCCCATTGCAGACCGATGGATCCGCTTGCATAGAGCCGTCCGGCAAGAAGGGAGAGAGAGGGATTGAGACTTGCCTCGAAAAGATCATTTCGCATATAGGGTTGCGCAAGGTTGACATATCCGGGACCGATCCATCGTCCGTCGAGACTCAGCGAGCCGTTGATCGAGGGGTCGTAGTGCAGACCGAAAGATGCGGCTCCGTCGAATTGCGAGGATTCACGCGGCGTGAAGAAGGGAACGTCCATCGGCAATTCCTCACCGGCAAGATCGCCGCTCCAGGCCGAAACCACTCCCTCACCCCGTATCGAAAGCCTCTCTGCGAAGAGAGGAAGAAAGAATTCCGTCCCGATCATCAGATTCTCTTCGTTCCGGAATCCGGTCTCTTCACGGTCGGCGATCCGGATGAACGTCACATCCGCAAATCCCCGCCGATCGCTTCCGAATCCGATTCTTCCCCCAAGAGCCGTGCGCGCGGATCGGTCCGGCAACGTATCGGCGTCGAACGTGTAGGGTCGTTCCACCTTGCCGTACCAGAGACCTCCGCGCACGGCTCCCCCTTTCACCTCCGCACCCCCTCCGAAGAGCGAAACGTCCCCGAGCGTCAAGTCGGAAGCATCGGCATAGAAATCTCCGGCATGAAGTTTCAGGTCACCCTCCAGGAGTTCCGGATGGATGCCGAAGCGGAGATAAGGATTTCCGCGAACGTCTCCGACCGTGGAAAACGTCATATCCGCCGGGATCCTCCCCGACGCAAACCGATGTTCCAGAGAGAGTGTACCGAAGAGGTTGCCGCCGTTCAGGTCATCCCGTTCCGGACCATACTCCCGGTCCATCGAACGATATTCCGTCGACAAAGAGAGGGAACCGCTGAAGGGAGACTGATGAAAGAGTTCCGGTCCCCCGATCCGGCCCACCTCCTGTCCGCGAAGCTCTGCCGAAAGGAGAATGAATACCGCCAGGGCAAGGAATCCGACAAAACGGGAGAGCCTGACGGAGCTGCGGTATCGGATCGTGCGGGCCTCCCCGTCAGCCGCATGTCCGAACCCGGTCCGCCCCTCCGGCGGACGACAGAAGAGAGGTTTGTAGAGGGGACAGGCTTTCAGGATAAAGCGTTTCGATTCTTCGGCATGGCGCGGAACGCCGGGAATGTCGGTTCTGATCGGTCGCATGGTCGATTTCTCCGTGACTGTTGATGGATAGACTGTTCATCTCACGGTTACCATGCTAACGGTTGTTCTTAAAGCCGACTTAAGGAGGGGAAAAAACTTTCGGGGTGAAGAGAGCCGGGCGTGAAATGTGTGGGGGGCGTCTTTCGGCATCGCGCGGATGACCGGTACGGCGGGGGCTTCGACTCCTCTCTGCCGCAGACGTGAAGTCTGCGGCTACCAATCTCGACAATCGTCATTCGAACATCGCCATTCTCCCGAAGCCTCTATAGCACTCCCACCTCCCTCTTATATCTTCCGCTCTCTCGGATGGAACTGGCGATGCACCTGCCGAAGGTGTTCGCGGTCGACATGGGTGTAGATTTGCGTTGTGGAAATATCTTCGTGTCCCAGCATCTCCTGCACCGCCCGCAGATCGGCTCCTCCTTCCAGAAGATGAGTGGCAAACGAATGGCGGAAGATGTGGGGATAGACCTCCTTCTCCACGCCGACTTTCGCGGCATATTTCTTCGTGATGTTCCAGACGGCATTCCGGCTCAGCGATCCTCCGTGCGAGTTCAGGAAGAGAACATCTCCGGCCGGACGTCCCCGCTTCAGCATGTGGGGTCTGGCCTTTGTTCGATACGTCTCGATCCAGTGCCGTGCAGTCCTGCCGATCGGCACAAGCCGCTCCTTGTTCCCCTTGCCGATAATCCTGACCAGTTCAAGTTCACTCACAAGCTGCGATATCCGGAACTCCCGTATCTCGCTGACGCGCATACCGGTGGCATAGAGCGTCTCCAGCAGGGCGCGATCCCGGAAGCCGTAGGGATTGGTGACCGGATCGGAAAGGTCGGGCGCTTCGAGGATACCGAGCACCTCCGGAATCGTCAGCACCTCCGGGAGTTTGCGGCGGGTTTTCGGCGGAGTCACATGTTCGGTAGGATCGGATCGGGCCTCCTTCTCCACCAACGCAAACCGGTGCAGTCCCCGTATCGCCGAAAGGGAGCGACTGATCGATGTTCCGTTCATTCCGAGTTCGGACAGGAGTTCGATCTGTCCCCGGACGTGATCGGGCGTTACCTGGTCAATCGAGGAAACATCCCGCCGCCCAAGAAACTCCAGATACCGGAGCAGATCGTTGTCGTAGGCTGCCCGCGTATTGTCGGCCGCCCCTTTCTCCAGAAGAAGATACTCGCGGTACCGGTCGAAGATTGAACGAAGAGAAGCAGGCAAGAAAGCAATCCCCTCATCGACTGTGCCGGCTCCGTTTCTCACGGCGACGCCCCCTCGGCCCCCTTACCGACACCGAGACCGGCAAACGGATCGTCCACATGGCGCCCTCCGTCCTCTTCCTTCTTGTACTGCACGCGCGGATGGGCCATCCCCACCAGATTCTTCACGAACGCCTCCCGGATCTTCGTCAGATCGGCCAGCGTCAGATCGCACTCGTCAAGCTGTCCGTCAGTGAACCGGCGCTTGATAATCTGGTCGACCGTTTCGCTGATCTTCTTCGCACTCGGATCGCCGAGCGCCCGGGTCGTCGCCTCCACCGCGTCGGCCAGCATCACGATAGCCGTCTCGCGCGAATGGGGACGGGGTCCGGGATAGCGGAAGAGGGACTGATCGACATCGGGATTCTCCTCCAGCGCCTTGTCGAGGAAATACTTGATGGTCGTCGTGCCGTGATGCGTCGGGATGAAGTCGATGATCCGTTCCGGCAATCCGTACTGTCTGGCGATCTTGATCCCGTCGAGCACATGCTCCCGAATCATCTTCGCCGATTGTTCCGGCTTGATCTTGTCATGCTTGTTGCCGATCCCCATCTGATTCTCTACAAAGTATTCCGACCGTGCGATCTTTCCGATATCGTGGAAATAGGCTCCGACCTTCGCTTGCAACGCATTGGCACCGATTGCGCCGGCGGCACTTTCAGCCAGCCGGGCGATCGTCAGCGTATGCTGGTAGGTGCCGGGAGCCTTGTCGGCCAGTTGACGGAGCAGCGGATGGTTCAGATCGTCATACTCCAGCAGCTTCAGATCGGTGGCGATGTTGAAGAATCGTTCAAGGAGGAAGATCGCCCCGAACGTCAGGACCGGCGAGACGACCGAGTTGATCCCGGCAAAGCCGAGTTGCAGCGCAAGCTGTTCGAATGTTGCCCCCCGTTCCAGACCGAGAGCCAGGATCGCCAGCGTAAAGCCGAAGATGGCGTAGGCGATCGAGCGATAGAGCTGCGTCCGGCTTTTGATGTCCCGCACCGTATAGGCCGCCATGACGCCGGCCGAAAGGAGTCCGATGGCGACCGCATAGTCGGCCCCGCGAATGCCGGCGACGATCAGACAGGAGACGACCGTCAGGTAGAAGGCAGTCCGCGAATCGAAGAGAATGGCCAGGAGCATCGAGAGGAAGGGGAGGAGAATCAGATACTCGATCGGGAGGGGCGTAACGATCGAGAGGGAGAGCCAGGCCATCAGACCGACCATCACGATCAGCGTGAAGATGATGCCGAGCTGAAGATTGTCGTTAAAAATGCGCCGACGGAAATTGTAGAGATAGATCAGCGGCAGGCCGAGCAAAATGATCACATGTCCGATGGCCCCGAGCAGTTGCAGCCAGCGGGAACCCCCTTCGTTCCTGAGACGGCGGGAACGCTCATAGCTCTGGAACATCAGAGCCGTCTTCTCGGTGATCTCCTCCCCCGGCGTCACGATGATCTGCCCTTCGCGGACAAGTCCTCTGGTCTTGGGAACGGCGTTGGCCGCCATCTCCTGCGCCTCGCTGGTCAGCGAGGAACTGTAGCGGTAGGTCGGCTGCCAGATCGAAAGGAATAGTTCGAGGGCGACGGCATATTCTTCCTCCTTCACACCCTGCCGCGCCAGGTTCGCCTCGAATGCCTGCATCGCCTGCAGGCTGTCGAAGAGGGGGCGCAGGGAGATCACCTCCTCGTAGGCCGGCCCGCGCCGCACAACGATACGATCCTTCTTGATCGAGGATTTCGACCGGTCGATAACGCCGGCGGTCAACGGTTCACGACTCCCCGCAATGATCGCCCGGATCAATCCCTGCAGCGTCTCCCCCCGGCTCTCCTCCGGCAAGGCACGGATCCACGCACGATTCTGTTCGGAAAGGAACGGAATCTCAACGGTTACGGAGTCGACGCGACCGATAACTGTCCGGAGCGTATCCTCAAGTCCCGACAGCGAGAACCCGGTCGGCGTAAATGTCAACAGGATCGAATCCCTCGCCCTCTGTTTCTCCTGCTCTATCGTCTGCTCATCCTTGAACAGGGGGAAGGAGAAGGGAGCTCTGACCGTATCGCCCGACCAGATGGAGCCGGCATCGAGGTTCTGTTCGATATCGGTGGAGTGGGGAAAGAGCAGAACGATGACGGCGGTCGAGAGAAGGAGCAACGTCCAGCGAAACGCCGGGCTTCGACGCACCCGCGCAGTAAATACCATCGACTCCTCGGCACTGATCAACCGTGTAAAAGCGGTTGAACCCGATCTGGGGGTCGTCGACTGTCCTCCCGTATTGCTGGCCATAGTATTGGTCTCTCCTTGAACCGAAAATGCCACTCGCCGGACGATCCTGCAACAGAACGTCTGAAGAAAGGGGGGAGTTCCGTTAAATTGCTTGAAAAACCCCGAATTTCAGCCTTCCCTGTCCTTCGCTACAGAGTTGTACCCGAATCCCTTCCATCATATCTTCTTC